>SOIY01000181.1 GCA_004376785.1 Candidatus Stahliibacteriota bacterium
CCTGCCTGCCTCAGGCAGGGACAACTACAATTTGATATATTTGGTGATTAAAACCCTACACTTGACACTCCTATGAGAAATGGCTACAATAAAATTATGATTAAAGAATTGATCAACAAAAATATAAAAACAAATTTCATTTCATCATTGTTCAGTATTCTGTTGTTCACTCCTATTCTCTTCTCGATTGCAGAACCTGTTGAAAAAGAAAACATTGTTCCTCCTGTAGCAAAGGTCATTTTAAAAACTGATACACTGCATGGAGAAATCCACATTGATAATTATTTCTGGCTCAGGGAAAGAGACAATCCAGAGGTTATTGAATACCTCAAGGCTGAAAATAAATATACTGAAAGCATGATGAAACATACAGAGGCATTTCAAAAAGCATTGTACAAAGAAATGCTTGGAAGAATCAAAGAAACAGACCTTTCTGTTCCGGAAAAACTTGGTGATTATTACTATTATACAAGAACTGAACAAGGAAAACAGTATCGAATATATTGCAGAAAAAAAGGCAGTCTAGAAGTTAAGGAAGAAATATTATTGGATCAAAATGTACTTGCCAAAGGATACGATTATTTTGATGTTGGTGTATTTAAAATCAGCCAGGATCATAAGCTCCTGGCATATTCTATTGATACTACAGGTTCTGAAAGGTTTACGCTTTATATTAAAGATTTAAAGACCGGCAGCCTCTTTAAAGAAAAAATTTCCAATACTGGTTACTCTGCAGCGTGGGCTAATGATAATAAAACCATCTTTTACACAATAGTGGATAATGCAAAACGCCCCTACAAAATATACCGGCACACGCTTGGTACTACCACAGAACAAGATGAATTTGTGTACCATGAAAAGGATGATGCATTCTGGCTTAATATATCAAGGACAAAAGGTGATAAATATTTAATAATCGATTTAGCAAGCCATACCACATCAGAAGTTCGTTATTTGAGCGCAGATACTCCAGAAGGGAAATTTAAAATAATTCATCCTCGCCAGCATGAAATAGAATACTATATTGAGCATCATGATGACAGGTTTTTTATCATGACAAATGATAATGCAAAAAATTTCAAGTTGATGCAAACATCGGTAAATAACCCATCCCGAGAAAACTGGAAAGAGATCATCCCACATCGCGACTCTGTCAAAATTGACGGCATTGATATCTTTAAGAACTTCCTTGTTGTGTATGAAATGGAAAAAGGATTAAAGAAAATACAGATCAGAAATTTCACTAGTGATGAAACATACTACGTAGATTTTCCAGAACCGGTGTATACATTCTGGCTTGGGAAAAATAGAGATTTCAATTCACGCCTGCTGCGCTTCACATACAATTCATTCGTCACACCGCGATCTGTCTTTGACTATAATATGGATAATAGAACACAAGAGTTAAAGAAGCAATATGAAGTACTCGGTGGCTATGATCCATCAATGTATCAATCAAAAAGAATCTTTGCTAAGGTAAAAGATGGGACCATGATTCCAATATCTTTGGTTTACAAAAAAGGAATAAAAAAAGATGGTAATAGTTCATTATATTTAATTGGTTATGGCGCTTACGGTACCAGTATGGAAGCCTATTTTTCGTCAAACCGTTTAAGTCTGTTAGATCGTGGATTCATCTATGCCATTGCCCATATCCGTGGTGGTGGAGAAATGGGCAGATACTGGTATGAACAAGGGAAACTATTCAACAAGAAAAATACATTTACTGATTTTATTGCCTGTGCAGAATATTTAATCAATGAAAAGTACACATCAAGCGACAAATTAGTAATTACTGGAGGAAGTGCAGGTGGACTTTTAATTGGCGCAGTTACAAATATGCGTCCAGATTTGTTTAAAATCGTTGTCGCTGACGTACCTTTTGTAGACCTTATCAATACTATGCTTGACCCTACATTGCCATTGACTGTACTTGAATATGAAGAATGGGGCAATCCTAATAATAAAGAATATTATGACTATATGAAATCCTATTCTCCATATGATAATGTCGCGGTAAAAGAGTATCCCAACATACTAATCACTGCTGGTTTGAATGACTCGCGCGTACAGTATTGGGAAGCAGCTAAATGGACTGCGAAATTAAGGGCATTAAAAACCGATAATAATCTACTCCTGCTTAAAATGAATATGGGTTCAGGCCATTTAGGTGCCTCTGGACGTTATGATTTTCTGAAGGATATTGCTTTTGAATTTGCCTTTATCTTAGACTTATTTGGAATTAAAAATTAAGGGAGAGGCACTTCCAGTGCCTCTCCCTATTAATACTAATCAGTGGCCAGCCCTCTCTCTTTTTAAAATCAGCCTATTCTGAAAAGGCAAGATATCCAGGTATAATAATACTAACGACTGGAACTATCATCAATATCCCCAACCAATTTGGTTTATTACGAGCTTCTGCAATAGCCATCCAGACAATAATACTTATAACAATATTCACCAATGGAATCAGAAGAAGTACAAACCACCAAAGTGGTTTGTTAGCGATTGCAATCATTAGAAAAACATTGAGAATCGGAATCCAGGCAAACCATGCATTCGCTGTATTTGTTTTCTTTGCCATGGTCTGCAGGCAGATTGCAAAATAAACATAGAATGCGACAACGATAATAAACCATATTATCCCATATATAGCAAAAAAAGCCGGTGGCACTTGTTGATAATTTCCTTCCATTCCTCTCACCTCCTTTCATAAATATTAGGGTTAACTAATTTTATCTATTTTGTTATTACACATATTTTGTGTATGTTGTAAATTAAATAATTATAATGATAATTAAATAAATGTCAATAGATTATTACTACAGGTATTCATTTAAATAGCTTCACGGTATAAGATAATGTTACGTATGCATAATGATTTACCGCTGCTAAATGCCCATCATAATCATAATTTGTTTCAAACACATATTGAGGAAAAAAAGATTAAAATAGTGTAAAATTAAATTTACACCCAGCATAAATCCTATTCATTCTAAATCCTTTTTGCCCGTATCCT
>SOIY01000090.1 GCA_004376785.1 Candidatus Stahliibacteriota bacterium
TTTTTAAGGTATAATACCAATCTTGGGAGAACTATGAAAAAATTGTTGATTACTCTAAGCTTATTATCAGTCTATGCCTATGGACAGTGCTGTTTTTCAGAACCAATCAACGTAAGAGTTGGAATAAAAACAGGACTGAATTATGGTATATTCAATCGGGATAATCCTGAGACCCCTAATCAAACTGAAAAAAATTATGATATTCACCTGTCTGTAGGATTTCATTACTCACCTTGAACAATTCGATGCGCGAATACGGTATAGATATTGGTTCAGTAAGTCTGAAACTTGCTGAATTTATTGATAACAATCTTGTAAATACCAGATATATAAAGCATCAAGGTAAACCTTATAATCTCCTTTTAAAAGTTCTCAAAGAAATAGATAGAATTGATAAACTGGTTCTTACTGGTAGCTCTGCAAGATCTTTGAAAGAAATTCTCGGAGCCATTTATATAAATGAGGTTGAAGCAACAGCAAACGGCGTAACACATCTTCATCCTGGGATAAAATCAATAATTGAAATCGGCGGGGAAGATTCAAAGTTAATAAATATTAATAATAACCGTATTAAAGATTTTGCCTCAAACACAATATGTGCTGCAGGAACCGGTATATTTCTTGACCAGCAAGCAAGAAGATTATGTTTTGATATTGAAAATTTCGGAGAAGTAGCATTGCGATCGAAAAATCCAGCACGGATCGCAGGACGATGTTCAGTATTTGCCAAAAGTGACATGATTCATTTGCAGCAAATTGGCACAAGTCCTGAAGATTTAATTGCCGGACTCTGCCTTGCCCTGGCAAGAAATTTTAAGAGCGTTATTGCACGCGGAAAGGAAATATCAACGCCTGTAGTTTTTGTGGGCGGTGTAGCTGCTAATCAAGGTATGGTAAAAGCCTTTGAAGAAGTTTTAGGCATAGCTTCTAAGGAATTGATAATTCCTGAATACTACAATTGTATAGGAGCGGTTGGTGCGGTGCTTAGTGCAAGGAATTTGGATGGGGTAGATTATCGAGGACTCAGGGATTTTGAAAAATGGTTATCCCAACCCCAAACACTAAAAAGAATGGAACCACTTAATGGCCATAAAAGGTGGTATCCAATAGCAAAATCAAATCCGCCAAAGCAAATAACCAAAGCTTATCTTGGCGTTGATGTTGGTTCAATCTCTACAAATCTGGTATTGATCGATGAAAATACAAATGTTCTTGCCCGACGTTATATGTGGACCAAGGGCAGACCCATTGAAATAGTGCTTCAGGGATTAAATGAATTAGAAAAAGAAATTGCCGATAAAGTTGAAATTGCTGGCGTAGGCACAACAGGTTCAGGACGTTATTTGATTGGTGAATTTATCGGCGCAGACATAATTAAAAACGAAATTTCTTCGCAGGCAAGGGCAGCAACTGCAATTGACCCTGACGTCGATACAATCTTTGAAATCGGTGGTCAGGATTCTAAATTTATCAGCCTTCGTAATAGAGCAATAGTCGATTTTGAAATGAATAAGGTGTGTGCTGCTGGTACTGGTTCGTTTCTGGAAGAACAGGCAGAGGTCCTTGGCGTGAAATTAAATAATTTTGGTGATCTGGCGCTCGAAGCAAAATCACCAATAAATCTTGGTGAACGCTGCACAGTATTCATCGGATCTGAAGTTATCCATCACCAGCGTGATACAACCGAGCGCAAAAATCTACTTGCTGGTTTAGGTTATTCAATCGTGTTTAATTATCTTAATAGAGTGGTGAATGAAAAACGAATTGGTAATAAAATATTCTTTCAGGGTGGTGTTGCCGCGAATAAAGCAGTTGTATCGGCATTTGAACAGGTATTAAAGAAAAAGATAACTGTTCCTGCTAATTATGACATAACAGGCGCTATTGGCATTGCTCTGCTTACACGTGAAGCAAATATAAAAAAGACCAAATTTAAAGGTTTTAGTCTTGGTTCCAAACAATACAAATCCACTTCTTTTGTATGTCATCACTGCAGTAATGAATGTGAAGTAAATGAAATAGTTATTCAAGGCGAAAAATCTATATATTATGGCGGAAGATGTGAGCGCTATGAAGGAAAGGAAAAGAAGAAAGACCATAATTTACCCGATTTCTTCAAATTACGTAATGATATTTTCTTTAAAACAGATACAGTAGAAGGTGTTGAAATAGGCATACCAAGAAGTCTTATTTTCTACGAATTGTTTCCGTTTTTCTATAAATTCTTAATTGAACTCGGGTTTAAACCTATTCTTTCTGAACCAACAACACGCAAGATTATCGAACTCGGCACTGAGGTCTCTATTGCTGATACCTGCCTTCCAGTAAAGGTATGCTTTGGTCATATTCGTAACTTATTGAGCAAGGGCGTAAAACAGATTTTTATACCAAGTGTTATTACCATGCCACCCCAAAGTGAAGACTTTACCCGCTGTTTTGTCTGCCCTTATGTCCAGACCATACCTTATTTAGCCAATGCAATATTTGGTAAAGAAATAAAAATTTTTTCTCCTTATCTCTATTTTGATCGCGGCAAACAAGGAATTGAAAAATCGCTATTCGATTTTGCTAAACAATTCGGGAAAACAGAAAAGAAGATAAAAAATGCAATAGACAAGGCAAAACAATATCAATTTGAAACTCAGAAGAAAGTAGAAGAGATCGGCAAAGATGTATTAAATAAAATAGAAGATGTTGCTTTTATAGTATGCTCACGACCATATAATGGATATGACTTAGGCATGAATCTTAATTTGCCAAAAAAGATAAGAGATCTTGGTGTCTTATCAATACCAATGGATTTTATCCCATTAGATTATAAATCTATTAAAGAAGATTTCTACAATATGTACTGGCATTATGGACAGAGAATTTTAGCTGCTGCTGATGCAATCAGTAAAAACGAAAAACTGTTTGCGATCTACTTATCAAATTTTTCCTGTGGACCTGATTCATTTCTAACAAGATTTTTTAAAGAGAAGCTCGGTGAAAAACCGTTTCTCCTTATCGAAATTGACGAGCATTCAGGTGATACCGGGTTTATTACAAGATGTGAGGCATTTTATGACAGTATTAAAGGAGCAAATCGTACAGGTAAATCGAAAAGGATAAAGGCAAAAAGCGAAGTGAAAAAAGGAAGAACAATCTATATACCAAATATGTGTGATGGAGCACAAGTTTTCGCCAGTGCCATGAGACATACTGGTATTGACGCAAGGGTATTACCTCAGCCTGATAAAGAATCAGTCAATATTGGCAGGCAATTCACATCTGGCCGTGAATGCCTTCCTGCTATTATTACTGCTGGCGATATGGTGAAGAAAATCAATTCATCGGATTTTGACCCCCAGAAAAGTGCCTTTTTTATGGCACAGGGATCAGGGCCATGCCGTTTTGGACAATACTATAAACTCCACAGAATAATCCTTGATGACCTCGGTCTGCCAGATGTTCCAATCTATGCACCAAATCAAGGACCGAGTTTTTATGATGATTTAGGGTCAATGGGCATAAAATTTCTGTTTTTGACCTGGGATGGAATGTGTGCCGTTGATGGACTTGAGGCAAAAAGTCGTATGATCAGACCGTATGAGAAACATACAGGAATTACTGATAAAATCTATGAGGATGCTCTGAATGAAATTTGCGATCGTATTGAAAAAGGAAAAAATATCACCAGTTTTTTAAAAAAGGTGAGAAAACAGTTTGATACAATTGAACTTAATAAAAATGTTAAAAAGCCTAAAATCGGCATTGTTGGCGAGATCTATGTCCGCTCCCAGAAATTCAGTAACAATTTTTTAATCGAAAAGCTCGAAACTCTTGGTTGTGAAGTTGCAATGCCATCAATTGGTGAATGGTTCTTCTATACAAATTTTACCAGGGTACAGAACTGTACATGGTTTCACCAGTATCGTCGGGCAATTTTTACAAAAGTATTCGATAAATATATGGAATGGCGTCAGCATAAAATCTACAAAATACTGGGATTGGCACGAGAACCCGAAATAATAACACTATTAAATCACGCAGAAAAAATCCTGCACCCATCACATGAAGGTGAAGCAATACTCACTATAGGTAAAACAATCGAATGCATTAACGAGAAATTTTCCGGTGTTGTAAATATAATGCCCTTTACATGTATGCCTGGTAATATCGTCACAACATTATACCAAAGCATAAAAGATGAATACCCTGATTTCCCACTCTTTGTGCTTTCTCTGGACGGTTTAGACCATGCAGTCGACTCAATGCGCCTCGAGACATTTGTCAGCCAGGCGCGGAACTACTCATAGAATATGCAAAAGGTCCTCTCTATTTAGGATAAGTCTTCTCTGGACAAAAATAGATCATCTACACATCTATCGTGTAAAATCCTAAATACTAAATCCGAAATATTCACCCCGTTAGATATGCGCCTAATTTGTTTTTGAAACATTTATAGGATTGTGAAGATATTTTAGTGTATATATCTCTAATAATTTGTTTTATCTAACGGGGCAGGCAAATTCAAATGACCCAAATCCAAATTTACCAAACCACCCCCCCTATGTCCTCCCCCTGATGGGAAAGAGGCTAGGGGTGTAATTGTTTTGAATTTAAATATTTGAATTTCGATATTGTTTAGAATTTAGTAATTAGGGTTTAGAAATTGATTTTAAATCTTCTCTTGACACTTTGGTTATTATAAATATAATCTAAACTAAAGGAGGCATAATGCGTTATTTTAAACTAGCCATACCATTATTTTTGATCCTTGTGGTTTTCATGGGTTGCCCTAAAAAGCAGGTTATAGAACCAGTTGAGGAAATACCTTATGAAGAAGTGGAAATACCTGAATTGCCTGAGGAACCTGAAAAGCCAGATTTTGTATTAGAACGGATCTTTTTTGATTTTGATAAATCCGATATCAAAGCAGATGCAGCGGAATCTCTTAGAAAGAATGCCGCGATGTTAGAATTGTATTCTGATGTAAGAGTCAACATCGAAGGACATTGCTGCGAAATTGGCACTGCAGAATATAATCTTGCTCTCGGTGAACGTCGAACCAAGGCTGCGCGTGATTATCTTTTAATGTTAGGCACCGCTCCTGATCGTCTTACAACTGTTAGTTATGGAGAAGAAAAACCCCTGGACCCAACCAACTTAGAAAGAAACCGTCGATGTGAGTTTATGGTTAAGTAAAGAAAAAAGCGTAACAATTCCTACGGATAAATCTTTAATGTTAGTAAAACATTACCCAAAATTTATTGCGGCAATATTTCTCCTTTTTCTATTAACCAACTCAGCTTGCTTTAATCGTACTAGATTTAACAACTTCAACTGGCAGATGGATAGTCTGCGATACTATACTGCAAAATTTGACAGTGTACTCCAAAAACAGAGTGAAGAGATAACGTATTTACGCATTGACATTTATACAAAATCAAATGAATTAAGTGAAAAAATGGAGATGCTCAATTCGAGAATAAGTGATACTGAATCACAGCTGATTCGTATATATGAAAAACTCGGACCAGGCCGGAAGACAACCGAAGATTCGGAAGATATTTCGAAAATAAGCCCTGAAGCAAGACTAATTTATGAATCAGCTTATCTTAATTATATTAAAGGCAACTACTCTGAGGCAATCAATGGTTTCCGATCTTATTTACAAATCTTATCTGATTCACCTTTATCTGATAATGCTCTTTACTGGATTGGCGAATCCTATGCAGCAATGGGTAAAAGTCAAAATGCTGTAAATACATTTCAGGAATTAATAAATAAATTTCCAGGAAGCACCAAGAGAGTAACCGCACTTTACAAAATGGCTATTATCTACGAAGAAGCAGGCAATAAAAAAACTGCAAAATTGTATTATAATCAAATAATAAAGGATTTTCCGAATTCAGCTGAAGCCACCCTTGCTAAAGATAAACTGGAGTAATGACACAAACTATCTGTGTGCATCCGCTATCATCTGTTTGAATCCAATATTACGAAGTAATCTATGAATATCTTTAGAATCTTTTTAGACTCAAGCCTTGCCGCACAAATCATTATGTCAGTTCTGGCTATTTTTTCGATATGGTCATGGGCAATCTTTTTCAAAAAACTTTTTGAGTTTGCAAAAGTCAAACGCTTAAGTGAAATATTTTTTTCTAACTACTATTCTCACCAGGATATACAGGAATTAGAGAATATGGGGTATCTCTTGAATGACAGCCCATATGGCAGAATTCTGGAAAGCGGCATTGAAGAATATAAAAAATTAAAAGCGAGCAAACCAGTGCATTCTTTTGAACAAGATACTCAAAAAGAAAATCCCAATTTAAAAGAAGAACTTTCTGACAACATACGCCTGGCAATGGAAAGAATAAAAATTACCGAAATGAGTAAATTAGAAACTTCATTACCAGCACTAAGCACATTTGTGAGCGTGAGTCCGTTCCTCGGTTTATTGGGAACTGTTTGGGGAATTATGGTAGCCTTTTTGGATATCCGTGCGCGAGGTTCAGCACATATTACAATTGTTGCTCCAGGTATTTCTGACGCACTCATAACAACAGTTTATGGACTCCTCGTAGCAATCCCTGCCCTCATATTTTACAATATATTCCAGAGCCGCATAAACAATTTCAATTCGGAATTTAACAAATTTGTTAGCGAAGTCTTTTCACGACTTCGCAAAAATTTATTACATCGTAGTGAACACTAAAGGATTAATTTCGGAAATCAATATGACATCCTTGGCTGATGTCAGTATTACACTTTTAGTGATATTCATGATTACAGCGCCAATGATGACACCAGGCATTGACGTCAACCTACCAAGAACCGACGCATCACTGCCACATGACGAAGAGGGAATAACAGTATCCATAAAGGATAATAAAGAGATATATATTGATAATAATAAGGTTAATATAGACGGTTTCGAAATAGAGATTAAAAAAATAATGGAAGGTAAACCTCCCGGGATAATTGTTTATTTGCGCGCGGATGAGAAGGTTGATTATGGATATATTATAGATATTGTCGGTAGAATGAGAAATGCAGGTATTAAGGAATTAGGATTGGTTGCAGAAATACCTCAGGAATGAACCGTTTTTACATACTGTCAACATCATTACATCTTATTATTTTTGCTGTATTCATATTTGCAAACCGCGCCGGTTTTAAGCCAATACCCGAATTTGAAGTGTATAAAGTAAGCATTGCTCCTTTACCTCAACCAAAGATTGTAAGCATGGAAGAATCTGTAGAAGAAGATGTAAAACGAGAAACTAAAACAGAGGAAAAAGCACCACCCGAGCAGAAGGCTAAATCTGAAAAAACGAAAAAACCAAAAGCTAAGACTGAGAAAATTATCAAGAAAGGATTACCTGATATCAAACCAAAGATTTATACTGGCAGTGGCAGGGGGTTTACTTACTCCTATTATTTAAACATATTATTGAATAAAATAAATAAAAACTGGCATAATCCATTCAAGGATAGAGATATTGTCTTGAAAAGCATTGTATACTTTGAAGTTGATAAGAATGGCAAACTCTATAATGTCAGACTTGAGGAAAACTCTGGTAATGAATTATATAACGAAACAACGATCCGTGCTGTAATATTGGCAAAAAAATTACCGCCTTTACCCCAGGAATTTTCTGATGACTATCTAAAGGTGCACCTGGAATTCCTAACTGCACAGTGAAGACAAATGCGGACATCAGATTATCAGAGGATCAGGATATCAGGGTTTTTTATAATCTGGTATCCTGGTGCCCTGATACCCACTACCTGATAACCTGATATTCTGATAACCATTAGCAAGTTATGAGTAAAAGAATTACTGCATTTATTCTACTACTAATATTGCTTTTACCCTACAACCTCCTCCTCAGCCAGGAAATTTACCTGCGGCTGACCGATTACGGTGGTGGTAAGATCAATCTTTGCATTGAACCATTTATCACAACAAATATGTCAGATATTTCAATAACTAGAATACAGAATATTAAAAATATTATAAAAAATGATTTAGAATATTCATTATATTTTCAAATTTATTCGGACACCATTTCATTGAAAAAATCTGATAATCAAGGAATAACTTTAAAAGGTAGTGCAGATCATTCTCAATTATCGATCGTACTTGAAGACTTTGCCTCGCATGAAAAAATTTCGCAGCAAGAGTATGAGATTACTGAAAAGATAAGAGAAATCGCCCATAAAATTTCTGATGATATCGTAGAGATACTAACTGGCGAAAAAGGTGTTGCCTCAACAAAAGTTGTATTTTCGTACAAAACCTCAAGTGGCAAGGAACTGGCAATAATTGATTATGATGGTTTCAACTTCATGCATCTTACCAAAAACAAGAGATTTAATCTCTTTCCTGCCTGGGCACCTGATGGTAAAAGAATTTTGTTTTCCACATATACAACCGACCGTTTGAACATTTACCTGTTCGATTTGGAAAAGAGGAAGATTACAACGACTTCTTCATTCCAGGGACTAAATTTTGCGCCCTCCTGGTCACCAGATGGTTGGAAGATCTGTCTTACGTTGACAAAAGACGGTAATGCAGAAATTTATCTTTTGGATTTAAGAAATAAAAAAATGAATCGTTTGACATATAATCGAGCAATCGATACCTCACCTGCATTCTCGCCCAACAGCCGCGAGATTACATTTGTATCTGATCGAATTGGCAACCCCCAAATTTATGTAATGGATATTCATGGTGGTAATGTCCGACGCCTCACATTCCATGGCAATTACAATACCTCACCAGCATGGTCACCGCGCGGCGATATTATTGCCTATGTCTCCAGAGAAAAGGATAACTCACAACAAATATATGTTACAGATCCTTATGATTTTTCACCTGTGCGTTTAACCTTTGATAGGAATAATGAAGAACCAACATGGTCTCCAGATGGTTTACATATAGTATTTACCTCAAATCGTAGTGGTCGGTATGAACTTTATACAATGAACTGGGACGGGTCAAGGCAGCGCAAATTGACCAGCGGTATTACAGCCAACGCCCCGGACTGGTCACCGATTTCCAAATAGAATTCTCTCGTTTTATATCTTTCATCTAGCATCTTACATCTAATATCTATTTTGTTATTATCACACATTCAAACGGATACTTGCAGATGTAAACCCCGTTAGAAACTTCTGTTTCAATGGTCGTATCCTGTAGACTGTGAGAATATTCTCTAACGGGGTAAACGGATAAAACATCATGTATCTGTGTACATTCGTTGTATTGAAATTCCTATACTTTCAAAAAACTGTCCGCCTTAGATGGATTTCCATATATTCAGCAGACATCAATGTTTATTGCTAATCTTATTTTTTGCCTAAACCTTCAATCTTCTTTTCTAAATCCTCAATTTTTGCTCCTAATTTTTCCTTCTCAGCCTTTGAAATCTTAACCCTCACCCGAACTAAAAGGTAAATAACTACACCAATCAAAATCACCTGAGGGATTATTATTATCATTAAATCCTTTAAAAGACCAAAGACCAAAGTCAGAAATGCTAAAATTAAAACGCTAATCAAACCTTCAACCATAAAAACCTCCTCGAATAAATCAAATACCTAAAT
>SOIY01000310.1 GCA_004376785.1 Candidatus Stahliibacteriota bacterium
TCAATCCCGCTCATCTATGATGGACGTGGATCTAAGAATTACTACAGTTTCGCCTTAATATCGCCAGGAATTGATCGGTAGATGAGAAAGGCTGCAATGGTAATGAATATGAGAAATATGCCAACACCTCGAATAATTGAGTATGGTGCAGCGAATTTCGAAATCATACCGAAGAACAAAGCAGAAATGACAACAGTTAAATTTATTACAAACTCTTTTGTAGCAAAAATACGGCCCCTGATACCTTTGAGAACGTCTTCCTGGAGAATCGTATCTTGAGCAATACCAATAAATGAGAACATTACGCCGGCAATAAAGGAAATAATGTAAAGAAAAAGAGCGGTTGTAAAAACCGGCCCTGCCAAAAAGAAAAGAGCAAGTATTGTAATGCTGAAAATAATTGTTTTACCGCGATTTACGTTCTTGCCGAAAATACCCATGAGTATACCACCAACCAGCATACCAATACCGATGATACCACCGAACCACCCAACACCAGTAGTGCCGAGTCCAAACGTCTGCTGAATTAAAAAGATTAAGACAGTGTAAGAAACTGTTGCAACAAAGGGCAGGATAAAGACTGAAAGCATTACAAATATCACTGCCCGGTCTTTTACGAGCAGTATTCCCAGTTCTTTTAGATCTTCTAAAAAACGCCTCAGTGATTTTTTGAGTTCTGTACTGAGCGAAAAATCAAATTTCTTTGCCGGTTCGAATAATGTCTTGGCTCCCATACCGAGAACCAAAACACCTGCTATGAAATGTGTTGAGGCATTAATATAAAAACCTAATTGCCAGCCAACCCAGCGGATAAGGTAACCACCGCCAACCATTCCTATAAAGGTAGCAATTCTTGCCAGGATAATGATAAGCGAATTTGCCTGTACCAGTTCATTGTATTCAACCAGTTCAGGGATAATGGCATTTTTCGAGGTATTGTTAAACATATCCAACGAGAAGAATACAACGACCAGAATCCATATCGGAACAATACTGCCTGTTAGCGCAACAAATATTGGCGTTAAAAAAATTAAAACTGATTGAATTAAGTGACACCGTAACATTATTCTCTGCTTGTTCCAGTGGTCAATAAAGACGCCGGCAAATGGTGAGAGGATAACAATTGGCAGAGACCAGGTAATAGCAAATTGACTAAATGCAGTAATGCGCCCGGAAAACATTACTCCGATGAGAGCAATGATAACCATGTGGGTAAGACGGTCGCCTAACTGCGAAACCATGCTGGACAGACTCAAAAAAGTAATACCGCGTTTTTTCAGAAGATTAAACACAGCAGAGTTTATTCATTTCAGGCGGGAAGTCAATGATGGACGTACAAACCCATACCCAATAACCATTTTTTAGAATTGGCCGGTTATTTTTGCTGATACAATATGGGTGGCTAAACCATCTAGTATAAATGTCGATTCATAATCAAATTGAAGGTATAGACATCTAATCAAGTTCAGGTTTAATCCGGCACCAGGCATGATTGAATAATCAATTTCGTTCAAGGAATTTTTCTTCCTGGCGCCACCCAGGTTTAATATGATAAATGATTTTGAATCGAATCTTACGAGGGTTTCAAGAGTGATTCTCATTTCTGAGTCATTAATAGATGTTGAGGTATAGTCATATTGATTTAACCGGTAGTTTGTCGTGAGTTTTGTGCGCAGTAGAGCTGTCCAGGGTTTACTCCATTCGAAATAGACATTCTGAACAGTGTAAAGCGGATATGTTTCAGTAGTTCTATGTTCCCATGAAGTGATAAAAAATCCTAAATTACCTGGTTCGTATTCAATCCGTATTTCATCCTTTAATATTGGTTTCAGATCCGGCATTTCATAATATGCAATACCAATTTTGTTTAAAGAATGTTTGCCCCATATGAGAATATTGGAAAAAGGTGTGAATTGCACTGTTATGTAATAGTTATCCATATTGTTAATACTCGAGAGAGTGCCGTTGTCCAATGGATTGAAGATTACATATGGTTTTTTATAGGTTGCCGGGAGGTTTCTAATATACTCTTCAAAATTATTTCCCATCCCAAGTGAGAAATTGATGAGGGACAGACGTGAATACCAACGGCCTGGTGCAATGTTCAGATTGTTATAAAAATAGTTTTGTAGTGTGATATCTTGTAGTATATCCAGGTAGAAGCTGGTGGCTTTTAGGTTATAATTTCCAGTATAATAAATGCCAGGTATGACGTCTATGTTCAGTGTGCTACGGATCTCTTGTTCATTTTTTTGTTTGAGATCATTATCATAGGAGTTATTATTGCGGAAATAGATGTTACCTTGCAAGGGAAATGATAGAGAAAAATTGGCGTTAATAACATATTCTATTATCCTGCTCTTATTGTTCTCTGAATATTTTACGTTTATATTACGGACAATTGAATTGAGTTTTATAGACGATTTTAAGATTTGGAAATTATATTTTGCACTGACTCGAATTCTTTTCTTTTCATAATCTGGAAGATCGTCTTTGCCCAGAAAAATGTAACCATTAATAAATCCTTGATTCAGATAATTAATCTTACCCTGAGAGTATTGTGCAATTTTTTGTTCGTTAAGAGAATCGATCTGATATTCTCTTTTAAATTGACAATCCAATCTCACGTAGGAAAACGGTTCAATACTTGCAGAAGCAGTGGCGCCATGCTGTAATTTGCCGTACTTTTTCTCATTTGCACCAAAGGATTCAAAATCATCAGAAAAACCGCAATATTCAGTGTTAATACTGAGAATCTTGTAATTGGCAATAAGTGAATAGTTATGCGCCCATGCCTTTTGATCACTTATTGCTGCTTGAGGAATGAATTTAATGCTTTTTTCATTGCTTGAACCGGCTTGCATTTTCGCAGAGACATGGGCAATCTTTTCCTCGTCAACCACTGAAAAACCAGGGGCAATATTGATATGTTCTCCAATGCTGATATTCGGTTGAGCTGAATAAAACATATCCTCCCTGTCTCTTTCAACAGATGAATATTGCACTTCAATTTCACTGAAATCAGAAATTATATCTTCATTCAGAAAGAGAAGAATTCCTGAAGTGTAGTCGACAATATAATCAGGTCCTCTTGTCATTAATTCTCCATCCACATACACTTTTTCGCTCATTTTACGAATTGGTTTAAAAAAGAGGTAATAGAATACTGATTGAGAAGCGAACTGAATATCCATAGTGAAAATATGAAGCGTGTCATCATAGACCTGGTCAGGAAATGGTCTTGCCTGGGGAAAGGATAAAAACCCCAAATCGTGATTAACAAATTCTGCATCCACCTGACTGTCGCCATTATTATCAAGGCCAAAGTCATTCAATGAATAGATTTGTCCGAGTGTATCAGTTATTACCAAAGATAATGAGTTGGGAATAATGTCAGGACCAATGAAATATATATTCTCAAGTACATTGCCTGTAATTAAATCAGATTGGATAACAATTTCTTCACCATTTATTAACAAGACAATGATATCAGAATCATTTCTCTGATTTAAAAAATGGATAATGACTTTGGTATAATCAATGTAATAATCTATACCATTTATCAAAGGATCAAAATCACCGGTAATGCCTGCTACGGTAAAATCGATTCTCGTATCGAATGTATTGGTTGCAGAATTTTGATCATCCAGGAAAATTGTATCTGTTCCTTTTGTTATCATTTGTGGTACTGAATAGATGTAGTAAAAAATATTTTTACTGTAACTAATATCAAAGAGTGAAATTTCTTTTTCAATTGATTTTCCCGTGAAGAAATCATTTCTTAATGTTGATTTTAACTGACCTCCCTGCAACTCCATACTGTGTGCTTTATATCTTAATTTGGCATTGCTGCCAAAAGTGGAAAATTGGGGAATTAAATCAAACTCATAATATTCTGATTCTAAGAATCCTGCATTACATCTGTATAAAAAATCATTGGTCAAACCCCGGTAACCAAATCCGTACATTATCTGGTCTTTATCTGTATCATCATAATACATGGATAATAGTCTATTGCTGCTGTGTTGACCAATAAGCTTCAGATTGATATTTTCATAATCGCTTCTTGTTGTAATGGAGTCTGATATTGTACGCGATTCTGAATAGTATGCCCTGCCTTGCAGCTTTATATCAACGTCCTTCACGAATCTGGCATGACCGCCTGCTTCATCAATGTAGAAGATTTTTTTTCTTTTCTTTCCCGGTGGTTTTAGCTCTTCTATTTGCCAGATGTTTGTATCTTTGTTTAAGTATTCAATACTGTTCTGGTTTATAACGAAAATATATTTAGTTTCCTGATAAGCACTGATAAGAGAATCAGTTTCCAGCCCAGCACTACGATTATAAAATTTTCTGCTTCTTTCAATGTAATTATATATAAGCAAACCATTATCTGTGGCAAACAGGATTTCTCGCCCACTTATATAGATTCCATTTACGTTTTGTAGCCCCTCAATATCCCTGAAAAGAACCCAGTTGTCTGCTTCTGGTTTATAAAGGTAAACTTTTCCCTTGCTCGCTATAAAAAGTGAGTCTCCCATATTGGAATAGCTATTAATTTCCAAACTATTATGTGTTGACCAGTACTCAGAAATCTTTCTATAAGCCACAAATTGGTTTTGTGAAAGAAACCAGATTATCTTTGGTGTATTAATAATATAAGAAAAGGGATATTTAGGAGCAGCAGGGACTTGTTCGATCTTTTCGAACTCACGGTTATATCTCAATACTCCAGAGTCTGTAGCAAGCCAAATGTAATTTTTTTCAGAGAACATATGATTGATTTTTATGGCGGCGATATCCTCCCATGTTTCCACATATTTGTCAAAGCGTTTTAATCCAAAATCACCACCCACCCAGACATATTCATCATCGAATACCAGTCCTTGTATTATGCCTGGCAGATCATATGTTTGCCAGTCATTTATTCTGACATCTGCTGAGGCAAGACCATTGGGTGTGGCAACCCAGAGTATGCCTTCATCAAGACCAATGATATCTATTTTGTTATCTGGCAAACCATTTGCCTGGGTTATTCGACTCCAGTTCTCTGAATTACGGTCGAATGTATAAATACCATAATGCGTTGATATAAAAATGAATTCCGAGGCATAGATATCTGAAATGCCATCGAAAATTATAGGTTGTTCATTTATCTGCTTTTGTGCGATATTAATAAGAAATAATAAAAGCGGTATCAATTACTCTTCTATTATAAATCCTGAAGGTATATCTTCTAATTTTTCTTCACTTTCACGAAGTCTGGTTTTCTCATCTGTTATATAAGAACCTTTTGTTATTCTCTCTTCGCCGATTGAGAATACTTGAATTGCTGCCTGACCCTCAATTGGACAGCGCGATTCACAAAGCCCACAACCCGTGCAGATCCGCTCGTCAACAAAGGGCCTGAGAAGTGTAGTCTCGCGAATTGTTTCATTGAGTGAACTTATCGCATTGTAAGGACATATCTCATCACATATAAGACAAACCTTGTCCTGTTCCCAGGCAATGCATCTTGAACGGTCAATAACCGCAGTGCCTATTTTTGCATAAGATTTTTCCTCGAGCGATAATTTTCTTATTGCTGATGTAGGGCATATCTGACCACACTTATTACAATTCTTTTCACAGCCGCCAATCCTTGAAACGAGCTTTGGCGTCCATAAACCGTTAATACCTGCTTCCAGTATACAGGGCTGAAGCCCGTTTGTCGGACAGACCTTCATGCACATACCGCAGTGAATGCAGACATTTAAAAAATCTTTCTCAGGGATTGAACCGGGTGGTCTGATGAGCAGTCCTTCAAGTTTTGTATGGATCAGGCTTTTTGCAAGAGGAACTGCAACAAGGCTCGCGCCAAGTGTAGTAATGAATTGTCTTTTCTTTATATCAAAAGGAACAATTAATAAATTTATTCTGTACTTAATTGCAGTCTGGGGACATTCATATTGACAGCGGAGACAATTAATACACTCGGCTGAATCGATTTTTTGTGTTTCAGAATCTATTGCTTTTGTAGGACAGATATCTTCACAGATTTTACATTTTGTGCAACTTTCAAAAAATGTGAATTTGAATACTGCGAATTTAGACAAAAAAGCAAGCAAACCGCCCATGGGGCACAGATTACGACACCAGAATCTCGGAGCGATAAAACCTAAACCAAGAATTGTCAAGAAAAAGATGAGGGCGATAAATGTTTCTATGAATACTGCATTTGGAATAAGTGCAAACAGACCGGCGAAATAACTGAGAACCGGATATAACAACAGGGTTAGTGAACGCTCAAATATGACAAGAGGGTCAAAAAAGTGGACAAAAGAACTGCCAAGAAAGGCTGAGATTATAAGGAATAAAAGGATTAAATATTTTCCATTTTTAAATGAAGGAATTTTGATAACAGGGGGGGAGTGAGATATAATCGAATCAAAAATGTCAATTATTGTTCCAAGAGGACAGATAAAACCGCAGAAAAATCTGCCAAAAACAAATGTGCCAATAATCAAAAAAATTGATAACAGAGCAGCTGTAATAACTGCCCGGTATGCAATACTTGTAATAATAAGAATTAATGGATCGAATCGGAAAAAAAGATTTTGAAGCCTGGCTGGAATACCATATCTTGTTTGGGTAAAAAAGAAGATGAACAGTACAAGAAAGAAAATTTGTATTAACCATCTAAGGGTGTGATGGTTTGTTATTTTTTTTGCAGCCACTTATTTGCTGTGGTTAATCGAAAATCAGGAAGCCCTCAGGCTTTGACTTGCTTTATCGTCATTTTATCAGTATTAATTTCACCAAGTCCTAATTCTGATGCTGCAGCAATATATTTTACATTTTTACCTATAAACGATTTTTTATACCACTGGGTAATACCAACACCATAAGAATCAACTGCAACCGGATCAGCGCCAACAATAACCGTATTTAATATAACTGTTTTTCCTGGTCCGCCTGGCCCACCGCTGGTAAGTGCCCTTGTGGCATCAATAATGGTAAGGTCGGGTTTTATGACTGTAGCCAGTTCTGCAATTGCTCTGTGCAGATTCACCTGATGTAAATGACCCCTGTCCCAGATTAGCCCCATGAGATTTTTTATGCCCAAACTCACACCTGTAGCTGAATGAGATTTAGCAGTAGGAAGGTTAATGAGTTTATCAGCTGACTGAATTGCCTTTGCAATCTTGATAGACTTTAGCTCTTTGCCCTGGGGAATTTCGATTTCAGTAAATTGCCTTTCTTTTGTGAGGGTCAAGAGGCTCACTTTCTTTTTATCGATGAGTGCTTCTTCGATTTTGCTTTTTTCGACGCAGAGCTCTGGGTTCTGTATAGTATGATCAAGGATAATAACCTTTGATGCGCCGGCATCTAAACAGAGCTCAACTACCTGTTTTGTGATTTCTGGAGTTGTTGTTGCCCCGCGATCAACATTTGCTGCAAACGATATATTCGGTTTTATACAGACTTTGTCGCCTTGCTTTATGAATTTGTCGATTCCACCTATTGCATCAAGAGCAGCCTTTACAAGCTTGTCTTTTTCACCGCGTGCAACACCTATTACAGGACCAGTGATTTCCTTCGTTTCATTACTGGAAAGGAATCTGGGTAGCAGGGTGACCCCTACAGCAGCACCTGCACTGATTTTAAAGAATTCTCTACGTGTTATATTCTTCATACTTTTGTTCACTCCGTGTCTTCAATTGCCGTATCAATATTAAGGGCAAAAAGTTTTGCAATATCAAGGCCCGCTTGAGTTCCATCATTTATTTCAATATATGTATAGAATCTATCATTCCAAAATTCCAGAATATAGTAACCAAACCCGGTTGTCACAAGTTCATACCTTGCTTCCATGCCAGCATGGTCTTGTTCTATCCAGGGTGTTTCAGTGCCTTGAGCCACTTCATCATATACATTTTTCGCATTTGTTGTATCACCCTGGTCAAATATTTGTAATTTTAGTTCAACTATTGGATTGCCTGAAACTTCACCAACATAGTTCTGAAATGCAGATTTTACAAAACCATTATCAATATAAACCTGTCCTGCTCCATTAATAAGAGCGTATAATTGTGTTTCACCTTCTGCAACAGTCATTGCTGAGCTTCTGGTCCAGCCACTGATTTCATTATCAGTGGGAACTAAATCAACCACGTCCTTTGTTTCTGTTTGATCTTCCTGAGCACAGAAACAGAATAACAATGCCAATCCAAAAATCAATAATTTCTTCATTATACCTCCTAATGCAAAATCGTTACTTTTTTTACCTGGGTTTGACCCTGGTTATAAAGTCTTATAAAATAATGACCTGCAGAAAATTTCTTATTGAGATTATAATTTATTCGGTGTGTGCCTTTGTTTAGCTGCCCAGAATAGACTTTTCCTATAATTCTTCCTGTGGTGTTTATTAAATCAAGATGAACAGCAGAATTGCGCTTAAGTGAAAGCGTGATTAATGTTCTTGTGCGCATTGGATTCGGTGAAACTTTGAAAACGCCATTTATTGGTATAATTGTTTTTGACTCTTCAATGTTTGATGGATTATTTATCTCGATAAGATTGATGTCAGTTGTGCCGAGATTGTATGGTGATTGTTCTGCAGTTTCAATGTGGTCAATAGGCCATTGTATAGGATTATATCCAGTAGCTGCGCGTTCTTCATTAATGAGATTCCATCCCTGATAATCACAGGCAACAGTGTCCAGGCTCATAATTAATTTCTGCGGATTCCAATCAGGATAACCGCCAGGGCCTGAAACGACTGAACCCCATAAAGAGTCAATAATAAAGATCTTCTGTATATTATTTGAGGTTATGACATCGCGTATCTGCTGGTTGAGCGCTGGAATTGCCGGGTTGCAGTGACCGCTATGTGAAGGAACAGGATATACAGAACCATAATGGTTTTTCATGGCCAGGGTTACCTGTGCAGTACCGTGATTCTTTAAAACAGCTGCATTTATAAGATAATCACTCATTAAACTCATAATGCGGCTCGGGTATGTAGGTCCACCTGGTACGGTCAGGGGACAGGTGTAATCATAGCCAACACCTGAATGTGATGTGCCAAAACAGCGTACTGTATCCGGGTCACTTCCATCGTAGATTGTGTAACCTGAACTGGATAGTTCCCAATCGCTTCGGTCCCAGATAATGATATTATTTCTTATGAAATTCTGAGCACCAAATTCCATCTGTGTAAGACCATTGATAATGCAATTGACAAACTCTGGATTAGTAGGTACTGAACTATTAATACAATTTACCTTTATGCTAATTATCTTGTTTTCGTTAATACCAGGAAGAATAGATTTCCATGCCTCACCAACATCTGTTATTCCAGTCAATGTTTTTATTGACTCATCCATCATTATCTGGACGACCGATTCATTGATACTGGTTCCAGTAGTAGCATTTTCATCAAAGCACTGAATAACATCACTGGCGCGAGAGTTATTTATCTTAGTGGTAAAGGGAATTTTAGGTTTGGCAATAATGCCAACTGCCCCTGCACCCAGATACTTTAAAAACCTACGTCTTGATATATCCTTCATAATACCTCCGATTTCCAGTAAATGGGGTCAAATCT
>SOIY01000186.1 GCA_004376785.1 Candidatus Stahliibacteriota bacterium
TAGAGGTTCCTCTTGAATTCCATGGAAGAGCTTTTTTGGGTAAATACCTGAATAGCGATACTACTCTGTATAACATGGAAGCATCAATTGGTCTCTACTGCACCATACTAAGGCAGAAAAATTTCTCTTTGTTTATGCACTATCAGGACGATCTTGATATGGCAGAACAAAAAGGTGGTGTTTCTCTTGACCCAAGATATGCCCATTACTATATAGTTTGCGGTGTTGATTATTTAACCACAGATTACCTCTTAGCTGGATATTTTATGCATGATTGTATTCATGACATTGACTATGAGATTGAAGGTACACCAGTATTCAACCGTTTCAGGCTACAGATTGCACATGCTGATTTCCACTATTCAAAACGTCTTTTAACCTCAAAAAGGTTTTTATGGAGTATGGAATTAGGATTTTATCCGCACTGGGAATATCATGGATGGGATATTAATGCAGGAGCCGACTATAAATACGAGATGAGTATAAAATCAGTGTTCAATATTTTAAGGAAAGGAAATTTTGGTGTTAATATTGACCCAGTATTCCATATCACAAAAGGCGATTCATGTTTTTATCATCAGCATATGCTCCAGTTTAAAACCTATTATAGGAATAATGGTAAGCGAATCGGATTAGAATTAGATTATAATATTTGGAATAATGATCCGATAAAGGACCCTGATAAATTATGGGTATTATCAATATTTGTCGAGTATTAATCAGTGTAATAATATTTTCCAATAATGAAACTGCCTATGAACTTTTCAGCATTGGCTGCCAATTGGAATTGGATGGTAAAATAGAAGAGGCGATTGAATATTATAAACAGGCTAAGGATTCAGGTCCTGAATCACCTGAGATTTACATATCATTAGCAAATGCTTTATATCAAATAAGCAAGTTTGATGATGGTATAAATGTTGCGAAAGAAGCGTTGTTAATAACTAATGATAAAGCACAGATGTATCATACAATCGCAATTGGGAATATAGGCAAAGGAAATTTCAAGGAAGCAATAAAGTTTTACGAAAAATCAATACATATAGAACCAGAGAATATTGAGATTTATAATAGTTTATCAATACTTTATGAAGCAGTACGAGACAAAAATAAAGCAAGACAGGTACTTGTAAATATACCTGATACACTTAAAACATCCGGAATTTTTACAAGACTTGGCTCGCTTTCAGGTAAGTTGAATGACCATGGAACTGCCATTGAATATTATCGCCAGGCATATACAATAGATACAATAAACACTACGGCACTTATTGGTATTGGGACAGGTTTTGATATATTAAATGTAAAGGATTCAGCAATTTACTACTATGAAAAATCACTCCAAGAGGACACGCTTGTTCTAACAGTTGGCAAGAGACTTGTTGACCTGTATTCAGATACAGACCAATATGAAAATTTAATCAAGATGGCGCAGAGAATCCTGGATTTTGATTATAATAACGGTCATATAAGAAGAAGCCTTGGATTTGCCTTTTACAAAACAGGCATGTTGCGTAACGCATTAAATGAATTTTTAATTGCCTCAAGGACTGACCCTCAAGATACCTATTCAAGATTTTATACCGGCAGAATATATCTTGAACAAGGTAGATATGAGATGGCATTAAAAGAAATTAATCAAGCAATCAATATTGATCCGGATTTTGTTGAATTATGGATTTATCTTGGATTTATTGCAATTGATCTAAAAGACTTCCAGACAGCAGAGTATGCCTTTACTGAAGCAGCCTATCATGGCGGCGATTTGATTCAGATCTTCTATCTTTTAGGGGTTGTTGCTGAAATGCAGCAATACTATAACGATGCGTATTTTTATTACCATAAATCGTTAAGAGTAAATTCCAAAAGTCTTTCAACTTTAGAAGCATTAGCAAATTTGTGTGAAAGAATTGAGAAAAAAAATGAGGCATTTAAAGCATTTCAAAAAATCCTTGAAATAGATACCACCAATTCAGTTGCCTTGAATTATGTTGGCTATACTTATGCTGAGCAAAACGATAGTCTTGAATATGCACTTCAATTAATAAATAAGGCGCTTTTAATTGAAGAGAACAATGGTCACTATATTGATTCACGCGCATGGGTGTTTTACAAGATGGGAAGATACGAGGAGGCGTTGAAAGAGTTAAAAAAAGCAGCAGGAATCATTGAAGATGCAGTAATATTTGAACATCTTGGCGATGTTTATTTAAAATTGGATGATATTGAAAAAGCAAGAGATGCCTATGAAAAAGCATTGGAACATGAACCTGAGAGCAAAATTCTAAAAGATAAACTTCAGCATATCAGCGAATAATTTCCGCATATGAAAACAATCGGCGTCATTGGTGGAATGGGTCCAAAGGCAACTATTGATTTTTTGAATAAGGTTATCTCTTTAACACCTGCAAAAAAAGACCAGGAACACCTAAATATGATAGTTTATATGAATCCGCAGATTCCTGACCGCACCGAGGCTATCCTCAAAAATGAAGAAAGCCCTGCAAAAGCACTTGTAGAATCAGCAAAACTTTTAAAAGATGCCGGTGTCCATTTTATTGTTATCCCCTGTGTTACTGCCCATTTTTGGTTAGAAGAGATTAAGAATTCTATTAATATACCAATCCTGAATTTGATTGAAATTGCATTAGAAAAAATCAAGAAACAAGCAAAAGACCTCAAAAAAATTGGTATCCTCACGACAAATGGTGTTATCCAGTCCAGATTATTTGAAAATGCATTTGAGACAGAAGGATATGAAATTTTGGTTCCTGAAGAAAGAATACAAACAGATTATGTAATGAAGGGAATTTACGATATAAAGATGGGCAAAGAACCGGCAAGTGTCAAATTACTTTTCTTGCATGCCTGCAAGCATTTAATTGAAAAAAAAGCCCAGATTATTATTGCTGCTTGTACAGAAATTCCTCTTTCCATAACAGATACAGATATCCAGGTTCC
>SOIY01000119.1 GCA_004376785.1 Candidatus Stahliibacteriota bacterium
TGTGGAAAACTTTTTTTACTCAACTCGGGTTCACAGTAAAAACAAGTGGTATGACTGATCGGCAGAAACTCGACTCAGGTATTAAAATCGCGCCGAGTGAATCATGCCTAGCACTAAAATGCTATTTGGGACATGTTGTCGCTTTACTGAATCACGCTGATCGCATCTTTGTGCCGCGCTTAGTTTGTTTAAAGAAAAAACCGAAAATAAAACTGGGCTGCCCAAAGTTTATCGGGTTGCCTGATATGGTACGGGCATTACTACCAGAGGCGAACATTTTATCACTAGATATTGATCTTCGGATTGAAGGTGAACTAATATCATATGTCAAGATGGCGAAAAATTTGGGATGCAACTCTTCCAAGGTTAAACATGCATATCAAAAAGCCATATACAAGTTGCAGCAATATAGGGAGGAAAATTCAAAGGGAAATTTATCTGAAGATAATAATGAAGATAAAAAAATAAAAATTGGGCTTCTCGGTCACCGATATTTAATAGAAGATAAATATCTTAATTTGGATTTCACCAAAAAACTTTCTGATTTAGATTGCCGAACTGTTTATTGTCATGAATTACCAATAGAAAGTATCGATAAGGAATTAGGGAGTATTAAATCGGTTTCCTGGTATTTCGAAGAAGAGATTTTAGGTGCTGCAAAAAGATTTCTGCATATAAATGATGTCTCAGGTGTAATCTACCTACTCAGTTTTGGTTGTGGCGCCGGGTCTATCACCAGCGAAATTATTGACTTTGAAATTCGCGGAAAATCAACTATTCCGTTATTGCGGGTTATTATTGATGAACATACGGGCGAAACTGGATTAATGACAAGGCTCGAATCTTTTATAGATATGATAAAACTAAAAAAGGAGCAGTTAATTTGAAAGTAGGGTTCCAGCATATGGGTAACTTACATATAGCACTTGCAGCGTTCATAGGCAATATTGGATGTGATGTTGTGCTCGGTCCTAAACCCAATAAGGAAACCTTGAACACGGGAGTCAAGTATGCGCCTGAATTGGTCTGTCTTCCTTTCAAAGTAACACTGGGTGATTTGTTTCAGTCTCTTAAGAAAGGTGCGGACACCCTGGTATTTATTGGTGGAGGTGATTGGTCCTGCCGTTTTGGCTATTATGGTAGGATACAGTGTTCAATTCTAAAAAAATTTGGGTATGAATTTAAGCCTCTTTTTGTGAGCTCTGAGAACACTAAATCAGTAGCTTCACAAATCCTTAAATTGAACAATAATAGTTGGACAATCACATTAAAAAACGTCTTGCGTGCATTTACATTAGCATGGCATAAATCAAAACTTGTTAACCTTACTGAGGAACTTGCGCGTAGAACTAGACCTTTTGAAATTGAAAAAGGTGGTGCTTCCAAATTAGAGAGAGAATTTCTCAAAACCATTGAAGAAGAAAATTCAATATATAAACTCAGGCGCATGAAACAAAAAATCAAAGAATCATTTTTTAGCATCAAGGAAAATAGTACATTTGAACCACTGAGAATACTGATTGTTGGAGAATCGTATTGCGTAATTGAACCATTTGTAAATTTTGATCTGATCGAATATCTTGGTGGTCAGGGTGCTTTGGCTGAACCCTTTTTAACTGCACACCAATGGCTTTTTTACCATGCATTAAGAAAAGACGAAGGTAGTAATTTATCCAAAGAAAAGGCAAAGAAATTAGCCGAACCGTTCTGGGCATATGGCACTGGCGGTGAAGACCAGGTGAGTATCGGTCATGCGATCAATGCCGCAAGACAAGGATTTGATGGAATCATTCATCTTATGCCATTTAGTTGTATGCCTGAGACTGCAGCGCTGCCAGTCTTTGAAAAAATTTCTAAATTATATAGTATCCCGTTCCTAAACTTTTCCCTTGATGAATATAGTAGTCCTACTGGCTTTTATACAAGAATTGAGGCTTTTCTTGATTGCTTGATGCTTCGCCGTAAAAAGATTTTCAATAAATCCCCCATTCTTTCCTCCCCATAGGGAGAGGGATAAAGGGAGGGGCAAGGAGGAAAATGTGAAATACTATCTAGGTATTGATGTCGGTTCTATTTCTGCAAAGGGTGTAATAATAGATGAAAATTACAAAGTCATTGCTAACTGTTATTTGAGAACATTAGGCAGACCCATTGATGCAATTAAAGAAGTTTTAAAAAATCTTAAAAAGAATTTATCCAGTTCAGCTGAAATTAGAAGTGTGGGGACTACTGGCTCAGCCAGAAGATTGGCTGGGATAATGCTTAATGCGGATATAGTAAAAAATGAAATTATTGCACATGCCATAGCTGCCTCACACTTCTATCCAGATGTAAATACAATAATAGAAATTGGCGGGCAGGATTCTAAATTGATTATAATTCGTGATGCAATCCCGGTTGACTTTGCAATGAACACAGTCTGTGCTGCAGGAACCGGCTCGTTTCTCGATCATCAGGCAATACGATTAGGATTACCGATTGAAGAATTTGGCAAGCTGGCTCTTATGGCAAAAAATAAGGTCCATATTGCCTCCCGCTGCACAGTTTTTGCAGAAAGTGATATGATTCATAAAACACAATTGGGCATACAACGCAATGACATTATTTCAGGTCTTTGTGAAGCCATAGTAAGAAATTATCTTACTGCTGTAGCAAAAGGTAAAGAAATCAAGCCATTGATTTTGTTCCAGGGTGGCGTAGCAGCAAATGATGGCGTAAAAAAATCATTCGAAAAGGCGCTCGGCATTAAAATTCACGTACCAGAACATTTTCTGGTAATGGGCGCAATTGGTGCAGCAATGTTGTCGGGTTATAAATCTAATGGTAAAACATCATTCATAGGATTTGATAAAAGCATAGACCTGAAGTTTGAGTCACGCGGCTTTGAATGCCAGGATTGCCCTAATCATTGCGAAATTGTGGAGGCGGTTAGGGACAGACAAACCATTGCCCGATATGGCAGCCGCTGCGGAAAGTGGAATTAGGAAAGCAGGGCTAATTTTTTAACGAATTTTAAATTCAAGTGATGTGATGTGTTTTTGCATGTTATTTTACCAACGAGTCTTTTTCTCAACACATAGAGGTCACCAAGTAGATCCAGAATCTTATGTCTCACAAGTTCATTTTGGAATTTTAAAGGTTCTTTAGAATAAATATTATTTTTGGTAATCCCTATGCCATAGGCAGGCAGATTTTTCAATCTTGGATCATCTTCATTTACAAACGCAAACGTGCGTGCAGGCGCTATTTCTTTGACATAGGTTTCTTCATTAACTTCTAAAGTGATCCTTTGAGTCTCTATAAATGGATGAGTAAGTTCCATTTCAATAATGAGTTTATCTTTTTTTAGAGGTTCATAGAGAATGAATGAAGTCCCTTCTGCAACCAAGATATTATTATCTAATCTCAATACTCCAGATGAATTCTGCTCTCTTAATTGCCCCAGCATTTCAACAAAACCCTGACTTGAACCATCAAAAAATGGTATTTCATCACCAAACACATCAATTCTCACATTGAATAAATTCATACCATATAATGCAGAAAAAAGATGTTCCACAACATTTACTCTGTGCTCCTGTCCAATAGAGACGAGATGATTATCTACTATTATATTATCAATATCTAAAGGTATGCTGGTTGGAGGTTGAGAATCCTCATGAAGCAATAGCCTGAATCTATCACTCGTTGAGACCTCTAACCTACTATAATCACCACTCAGACAGTTTCCTTTAATTTCTACTTTCATAATCCCTTATAAAGTCGGCCGAGAGCCCGTAAAACAACACGATGTTCCCGTGCTGGAATACCCGAATATTCTTTATTTTTGGCAACCGATTTAAAGATTGCAGATTTAGCATATACAATCACATTATCACCAATTTCTAAATGATCACTTATTCCTACCTGACCGCAGAGTGTCACATTATTGCCAATTTTCGTAGAACCGGCAATGCCCACCTGACCCATAATAATACAATTTTTACCAATTTTTACATTATGTGCAACATGTACCAGATTATCGATCTTTGTCCCCTCTTCAATAACAGTGTTACCAATTGTGCCTCTATCAATAGTAACATTGCTGCCAATTTCAACGAAATTTTTAATTACTACGTTGCCTATATGCCTTAACCTCTCGTATCTTTTCTTCTTTATATATCCAAACCCCTGCTTACCAATAACTGTTTTTGAATTTACAATAACAAAATCGCCTATCTTTGTGTTGTTGTAGATTACAGTACTCGGGTGTATCTCACAATTTCTTCCAATAATAGCACCGCCATCAATATAACAATATGCACCAATGTATGTTCCATTACCTATCTTGGCTCCATTTTTAATAATGGCAAATGGCTCAATTGTACAGGATTTTGGCAAAGACACATTCTTTTCAATCATTGCCTTTGTAGAAACTTCCTTTTTTCTCTTGCTTTTTGCTAATTTTTTTAATAGTAGATACATTGCTTCCTTAGGGTCTTGAACAATGATTCCGTTTTTTCCTTTAAATCTTTCACTTGCTATTATAGCACCAGCACAAGTTTTTACAGAGGACTTAAAAACAAATGTCATGTCGTTTTTGCCAGCATCATCAGGCGGCAAAATATCTTTAATTTCAAAATTTTTTTTACCGTACATCGAGCCATGTACAATAGAGGCAACATCAGATAATTTCACAACCTATCCTATTCATAATTAACCTCATTGTCAAGCTACTCCATCTACTTTTTTTGCCTAAACGATTTAGGGATTTAGCCAATTGGCTAAATCCCTAAATGTAGTTGACAACCCTGACTATCTATATATAATCATTCTATTATGAGAAAAAAGATACCTGAAATACATTATCGTAGCTCAAGAATTTGCAGGGTGTTGGGGAATCCCACTGCTTATGAGATTCTAAAAATGCTCGCAAAAGGAAAATACAAACCAACCGAAATCGCTAGCGCATTCAAACTATCCATTCCAACAATCAGTGCTGCACTACGGTCGTTACGTCAGATTGATTTAGTTCGATATGAAACTTTGCCCGATGGCAAAGCATATTCTATTAAGGATCGGATGATTATTTCAGTTATGAACCAACTTGAGTCTCTTGTGAAACGGATAAAAACTGTTGAATATTGATTTTTGAGAAATAAAGAATAAAATAGGACCGGAGGATTTATGATTTTCATTTATATATTGATTTGTCTGGCAGTTTTCTTGAGTTTTATGATTTACATGTCCTGGAAAAGGAAAAAAGTTGAGCACATTTTCAGAGAAATGAAACTGTCTGGGGAAGCCTTTATACTTGGTCCTGAGGTGGCGAGTTTTCGAGGCGCAACTGCCAAATACGGCAGAATAAAATGTGATGGAGTAATCGGATTAACTAATGAAAAGATTATATTTGTTCCTTTTGTAAGTAAAAAATTTTTTATACCAATGAATGAAATCAAGGATGTTAGCGAGAGCAAAAAATTCTTGGGACATTATAGAGCAGGTATATCTGTCCTGGTTCTACATAGCAAAGAAGCAGATATAGGTTTCTTTGTAAAAAATATTCTTAGATGGCAAAATGCTATTAGAGGGATTATAAAAATGGGTAAGGAATAATGTCAAATGCAAAATTTCAAATATCAAATGAATCCCGCTCATCTGTGATGGGCGTGGATGAATGTCAAAATCAAAATGCAACAATTTGGCATTTAAGCATTGGGATTTCAATTGACATTTGGGTTTTGAAATTTGTAATTAAAGACACCTTTTATTAACAAGGAGGAGTTGTGAATATAACAAATACATTGGATAACTTAGAAAAGAAAAAAGAGGTTTATTATGAGTGGCTCTATGATTTAGCCTGGACTAAGAGGCTCCAGAAATCTTGAGAGCGATAAATACTTTTTCAGAGCTCTCTCAATAAAAATCTTGACATGGGTTCAATTATCAATAAGATAATTATATGATAGAGTTCTATAATTTTGGTGAAATTAAAATTTCTGGTAAATTCTATAGGCAAGATGTAATTATTTATTCTAATGATGAAATTTTTCTTTAAAATTTTTTTAGTGGGAGCAATAATTATGGCACAAAATTGTGAAAGCAAAGAATATAGAAAATCAATTCATGCCGGCACATGGTATCCAGGTAGCGAGAAAGAATTACAGAAAGTAATCCACGATTTTTTAGAGAATAGCCGAGCAAGGGTCCATGGTGAAATTTATGGATTGATTACACCTCATGCAGGATATATCTATTCTGGTTCAGTAGCAGCATTTGCTTATAAAACAGTAGAAAACCAGGAATTTGACGATGTTATTATTATTGGACCGAGCCATCATCATGGATTTTACGGTGCATCAGTTGACACAATGGCTGGTCGCAACACGCCTCTGGGAAAGGTCGACTTTGATTTAAAACTTGCACGTAAGATTATCAAACAGAACAAGAATATCACCTATGATCCAAGAGCGCATTCAGAAGAGCACTCAACAGAAATTCAAGTGCCATTTTTACAGGTAATTCTCAAGAAATTTAAAGCTGTAGAAATCGTGATGGGAGGTCAGGACTACGCAATCTGCGAGGCATTAAGCAATGCAATTATCAATACTACAAAAGGGAAAAAAATCTTGATTGTAGCAAGCTCAGACCTATCACATTACCATCCTCAGAAAGAAGCAGAAAGACTGGACAATTTAGTTATTGAAGCTGTATCCAAGTATGACCCACAACTTTTACACCAGAGGTTAAGCAGTGGCAGCTGCGAGGCATGTGGCGGCGGTCCCATTATCACTGCAATGCTTATAACACAGAAACTCGGGGCAACAAATGCAAAGCCGGTTATGTATGCAACGAGCGGAAAAACTTCTGGTGATTATTCTCAGGTAGTTGGTTATTTAGCTGCTGTATTTTATAAAGAAGAAGAAATAAAAGTCGGCGTTGATCTCGGTTTTACCCAACAAGAAAAGGTAAAACTTAAAGAGATTGCTCAAAAATCTGTTGAGGCGGCAGTGAGAGATGAAAAACTACCTGAGTTTAAGAATATATCCAGCAAGTTAAAAGAACCATATGGCATATTTGTAACTTTGAATAAGCATGGTAACCTGCGTGGTTGTATTGGGCGCATAATCAGTGACCAGCCGCTTTATGTATCCTGTCAGCTAATGGCAAAAGCCGCAGCGCTCGAAGACCCAAGATTTCCTCTGGTAACTGAAAAAGAACTCCCTGATCTTGAAATTGAAATTTCCGTATTAACACCTCTTGAAAGAGTAAAAGATTTCGATGATATAGTGATCGGACGTGACGGCCTGTATATTATCAAAGGTCATTATCGAGGTTTATTACTACCACAGGTAGCAGCAGAATATGGCTGGACTGTAGAAGAATTTTTAGAAGAGACCTGTCATAAGGCAGGGTTACCATCTAATACCTATAAAGAAAAAGATACTGAAATATATAAATTTTCTGCTGAGGTGTTCTAATGTATAGAAATTGTGCTAATTTCTAAATAATAAATTGTTTCGGTCATTTGTGTTTTGATATTATCTAGGGTTTAGGATTTCGATATTAGAATTTATGAAAGAACTTTCTGCAAAGGTCTTGATTTGAGATGAAAAAAGAGAAAATATTCATCGATCCTTTTGACGATCTCGGATATGCAAAGGTCGATTTGCATCGTGAAAAAAGAAAAGGGTTTCCTGAAGTTGTCTTCAGTGAAGGTAAAACAAAAAAGCAGATATTAAGCATTGCTGCAAGAATTTTGAAATCTAATAATAAAGTCCTGCTCACACGGGTTTTGCCAAAGCTCGCTAAAGTTCTAAAATCAAAATATAAAAAGGGGAAGTATTATAAAGATGCACGCATCTTTTATATAGGAACAAAACCTAAACAATCAGGCTCAATTTGCGTTCTGACCGGAGGAACCGCTGATATCCCTGTTGCTGAAGAAGCTGCAGTTACAGCAGAAATAATGGGAAGCAAAGTCAAGAAAATTTATGATGTTGGCGTTGCCGGAATCCACAGAATTCTCTTTTTTCGAAAAGAGATAGAAAAGGCGCGGGTCCTGATCGTTATTGCAGGAATGGACGGTGTTTTAGCATCAGTTGCCGGAGGATTATTTGCCAAACCAATCATTGCAGTACCAACGAGTATTGGCTATGGTTTGAGTTTAAAAGGTATTACTCCCTTATTAACAATGTTAAACTCATGTGCCCCTGGGATTGCAGTGGTAAATATCGATAATGGCTTTGGTGCAGGGTATATTGCTGCGATTATAAATAGATTATGAAAATTTTATATTTTGATCCAATCTTAGGTGCAAGTGGTGATATGATTCTTGCTGCCTTGATTGATCTTGGAGTACCCAAAGATTATTTGAAAAAAAAACTCAGGTTCATCCCCAATTTTGAACTTAAGGTCTCACAGGTACAACGGCATGGTATAAGTGCACAGCACATGAAGTTCAAAATCAAGGGAAAAATTAAGGAAAATGGATTTATCCCGCTCATCAATAAAAGTGGGTTGTCACCAAGCATTAAAGCCACGGCAATTACGATTATAAATCGGATTTTTGAAATAGAAAAAAAGGTTCATCGCGCTGCTCATCTGCATCTACACGAACTTGCAGATGCAGACACATTACTGGACATAACCGGTGCTTTGGTTGCAATCGATTATCTAAAGGTAGATAAAATTTACTCAAAATCTTTAAAGGCGGGCAAAGGATTTATAAAAACTGTGGAAGGTAATATGCCTGCATTCAACTTTGCCACTGCCGAGCTTTTAAAAGACTTTCCAGTTGAATTCCTGCCAATCTCTGCTGAGCTAACAACGCCAACAGGCGCAGCAATTATAAGCACAGTAGCCGAACCAGCAGATAACCTCATCCTGTCAAAAATCATTAGCATTGGTATGGGAACCGGAACCCAGGATATAAAAGACTACCCTAATCTTTTACGTGTCTTTATCGGCGAATCAGATGAAAAACTGCATGACGAATGTACAATTATTAAAACAAATATTGATGATATGAACCCACAGGATTACGACCTGGTCTTCGAGAAATTGTATGAGGCAGGTGCCTTAGAAGTTTTTCTAACCCCTATAATAATGAAACATTCCCGACCCGGTGTGCTTTTAACTGTTTTATGCCAGAAAAATAAAACTAAAATAGTAGATATTCTGTTCAAGGAAACGACCACGCTTGGTATAAGAATTGAAAGCACAAAACGGTTAAAATTACGAAGAAAGATTATTAAAGTAAAAACTCCGTATGGTAATATAAGAGTGAAAACAGCAGAAATTGGAAATAAAACCAGGTTTTCACTTGAATACCAGGATTTAAAGAAGATCGCACAAAAAAATAATCTATCGCTAAGAGAACTGCGCAATGAACTTACCAAATTTGTAGAGAAGAAAATTTTCAGGCAAACTCCTTCATGATAGTTTGGGGCGCGCCCCATTAGATAATAGAGATCTATAATGGCAAAAAACATCCGGCAGAAAACACTACAAAAAAATGCTGCGATACGAAAAAATAATGTCGCATCTAACGGGGTAA
>SOIY01000311.1 GCA_004376785.1 Candidatus Stahliibacteriota bacterium
TTAAGTACTTTTTGTAGCGGTTTGATCATCTCATTTTTTATTCTATTAGGGAATTCTTTTCGGATAAAGGGTATTTTAGTAATAGTCATCATTATGCTATTAAATATTCTAACTTTATAATCCTTCTGCGGAAAGTCATATAATCTATGTTTTTTATAGAATTTGTGGTCCCCTTGAAATACAAAACGAAGCTTCCCCCAAATATCATCTCTGAAAACCTTCATTCCACCGATACCACGAAAAGTTGAGGGCTTAATATATTTCTTGTCGGAAAATTCAACAAGCCTTCTTGTTAAATTGTGCAGCAGATCATCTATTCTGGATGATTCTCCATACTCATCTGTAATAAAATCAACAAGATTTCCTTGCTGCCATTCAACATACGCCTTAAAAATCTCCTTAACATTAGGGAGTTGACTTAATGGCCCGGAAATAATGAAACCGACCTGCGTTCCTGTCAGTATAGGTTGATGTGTATTGAAAAAACTGCGGTCAAAAAATAGTTTCCATCTTGAAGACAGATATCTGTCTTTAATTGCTCCTGCAAAAATTAAAATATCAGCCGATTTTACCTTTGTGATAAAAAAATTAATGAATTCATCCTTATCCTGATAAACACAAATATTATCAAACCCGCAATGGATACAGCCCAAACAACCGCCTTTGATATCTAATTCATTCAGATTAACCACTTCAATATCCTTTGAAAAAGATTGTTTAAATCTATCTATCATTGCGTTTAAATTATTCTGATCAGCTAAGGCATCTGTTACAATAACTACTTTTTTGTCGCCAACCTCTATTCTATCAGTTGGGGTTCCCGGATGATAATCAAAGTTATTATGTATTATAGGTATATAATTTTTCGAAGTAGGCTGGTTATTTTCAATTGCTTTAAAAAAGTTCTCCGCAAACAGTGTTAGTTTGTTTCGACCGGATTCTTTTAAGAGATCACTCATTTCAGCAGAAAAAAAATCCACATATTTCATATTAAGGTCATCACAGATAGCACTTATATAATTATGGGCCGTATGGTCATAAAAATGAATTGAAGTACTTATCGCTGCTGTATATTTATCCCTAAAAGCATCTGTAACATTCCTTTCAAAAATAAGCTCAATAAATCTTTTGTAATTGGAATGCACCAGACAGTAGTAAAGAGGGAAAGCCCATAAAACACCATCTGACGATCCAATTTCATTAATAATCTCCTGAAAAACTTTTTCATCTTTTTCAATAGTCCGTAACTTCTGAGAAATATCAAATATTTTTAATTCATGATGCGGGAATACTTTTTCTATATAATTAATATATTGCATTGTTACACTTAATTTACCTTTAGGACTACCGTTTAAAACAATAATTTTCATTTTTTCCTCCAAATTACAATATTTTTATATTTCATGGTAAAGATCCCGATGAAATTATACTTATCAGTTTAATTTTTTTAATAATTGCTCATTAGGTTTTGGATAATGTCCTTTCCCTCTAACCTTCTTTGTATAAATTGCTTTCTGGGGACAATGATTATAACATGCCCAGCATCCATAACATCTGTCCATATCAAAGACTGGCTTTGAATTAAGTTCAATTGCCCCATATGGACACGATTCTTCACAGATACCGCATTCATTACACAGAGTTTCGTCAATAAATTTTTCCCCCATGTCTTCTCTGGCTTTAGTACGGGGAGATTTCGGCAAGATAGAATTTAATAAACTGAGTTTTATCTTCGTTTGTTGGAGTGTTTTATTTTGTTTAAGATCAATTAAAGTGTTTTCTAATTCAGTAATAAATGCATCAAATTTTTTTAAACTGCGCTTATTGGGGGAGTTTCTAAAACCCATACCTCTGGTTATTGATGGCGGATAATTTTCAGGTGTGTGCAAAGAATGGCCGCAAATAACATTAAATCCTTTTGATTTTACTGTATTTTCCATATCTCTAAGTGTCTTTCCGGACATTGCTCCGTATGTATTGAATATAAAAGCAGGCTTATCTGTTTTTAATTCTATTTTTTCAATAAAAGAATGGAACAGTTGAGGTGCTCCCATAAAATCTGTCCATGTGGCGAAACCCACAACATCGTATTCATTTAAATCCGGCTTGTCATCTTTAACAATATTACACAAATCAAACTCTACACTTTTTATTTTCTTTGCAATATACTGACATGCTAACTTTGTATTACCTGAACCTGAATAATAACAAATAATTCCTTTCATTTTCTTCCTCCATTGATTTAATTCCTTAATTTGATTTCTAAATTAGAAAACCCATACCCTTCCATTGGAATACCTAAAAAATTAGTGTCAAGTTTTCCATTTATTTTTCTAATGTTTTCATAAGAGTATTAATTAAATTATCAATTAATTTATCTTCAGGCAGCCAGGGAAACTCCGGTTGAGTGATCAATAATGATGCTAACCCGTGAATAGCCGCCCAGAAAATCTGACTAAACATTGCAATATCTTCTTCAGTAAACTTTTCTTGTTTTACGCATTCATTAATAGTATTTTGAAGGAAACTGAATGCTCTTTCATTCATGGTCCCTTGTTGTAACACATAGCACTCTTCTTTTTTAAAATTATAATCAATCACCAACATTATTTTATAAAGCTGGGGATATTCCAGGGCTGTCTTTATGTATGCTCGAAGCCCTTTTCTTAAATTTTCATAGGGATCATTATTGCCCTGCCTATCGATCTCTTCAAATCTTTCAACAAATTTTGAAAATGCATATTCAATCACATTAAAAACAAGATCGGCTTTGTTTTTGAAATATAGATAAATTGTTGTCGGAGAATACTCTATCTTATCGGCTAGTCTTCTCATGGAAAATTTTTCATAACCATCCTTAAGAAGCATGGTTATGGCTATTTGTATGATTTTTTTCCGTAGCCGCTCTTTTTGTCGTATTTTACGGTCCTTAATTCCCATTTTTCCTTC
>SOIY01000323.1 GCA_004376785.1 Candidatus Stahliibacteriota bacterium
GGATTCGCCCATAAATACCTAACATCAATGGCGAGTCCCGTAGGGACGATACTGCGAATGAAATGATGCTGCGAATTCCATCCCTTTGTAAAAGGGTGGGATGATACTGCGAGCCCGCCTCAGGCGGGTGATACTGCGTTTGTATATCCTTGACATACGAACATTTTTCACTATACTTTAGAGCATGGAGACAAAATATATTTTTGTAACTGGAGGTGTTGTTTCTTCGTTAGGTAAAGGGATAGCTACCTCTTCTATTGGGCTTCTTCTTAAATCTTACGGCCTGAAAGTAACTCTTCAAAAAATTGATCCTTATATTAATGTTGATCCCGGAACTATGAATCCTTATCAGCATGGTGAGGTTTTTGTAACCGAGGATGGTGCTGAGTGTGATTTGGATCTAGGACATTACGAGAGATTTTTGAATAATTCACTAGGCAGAGAGAATAATATTACAACAGGTCAGATTTACTATTCAGTCATTTCCCGGGAGCGTCGGGGTGAATACCTGGGTAAAACTGTACAGGTTATTCCACATATTACAGATGAAATTAAATCGAGGATTAAGCAGCTTGCCAGCAAAAACAATATTGATGTAGTAATCACTGAAATAGGCGGAACAGTCGGTGATATTGAGGGACAGCCATTTCTCGAGGCAGCCAGACAGATGCGGCTTGATTATGGCAAAGAAAATACCTTGTACATTCATCTTACCCTGGTTCCTTTTATTAAAGCTGCACGGGAATTTAAGACCAAACCAACACAACATTCAGTCCGTAAATTACGAGAGATGGGAATTCAACCTGATATCCTGCTCTGCAGGAGCGACTCTTGGTTAACCTCTGACGAGCGGCAGAAGATATCGTTATTTTGTAATGTGCCAATTAATGCCGTTATTGACGCTGTGGATGTTGAATGCATCTATGAGATTCCTCTGATCTTTCGACAACAGAAATTGGACCAGATGATTCTAAAGGAACTCCAGATTGAGAAGCAGGATCCTGACCTAACTGAATGGGAACTTTTTGTCCAGAAGGCAAAATCTCCCTCAAAGGTAACTGAAATTGCTATTTGTGGTAAATACGTGGAACTGAGAGATGCCTATAAAAGTATCATAGAAGCTCTTTCCCATGCTGCTGTAGCCAATGACGCGCGTTTAAAAATGAAGTGGATTGATACCGATCGAATCGAGGATGAAATTGCGCTTGAAAATGCCCTGGGTATGGTAAATGGTATCCTTGTCCCTGGTGGATTTGGCATGAGAGGTGTGGAGGGTAAAGTTAGGATAGTGAAGTATGCGCGGGAAATGAACAAACCATTTTTGGGTATATGTTTGGGCTTACAGTGTTTGGTGATTGAATATGCGAGAAATGTTTGTGGTATGAAGGGAGCAAATTCTACTGAGTTTGACGATGAAACAGCCTATCCAGTTATTGACCTTTTGCCCGAACAGAAGAAGATAACAAATATGGGTGGAACAATGAGATTGGGGAATTGGCCATGCCGTCTGGAAGCAAGATCTCTTGCCCGAAAGATATATGCCAAAGATATTATTGAAGAAAGACATCGCCATCGCTATGAAGTTAATCCAAAGTATATTAAAGCATTAACCTCCAAGGGATTGGTTTTTTCAGGTAAATCGCCAAAGGGAAAATTGATGGAAATTGCAGAAATCCCCAATCACCCATTCTACATTGGAACGCAATTCCATCCTGAATTTACATCAAGACCATTGGCACCAAATCCAATATTTTATCACTTTATTAAATCATCCTTAGAAATTATTTAATACAAATTATTTTAGAAGTATGGGCACTTTTTACCATCTTCATACTTTATTGGTGTAATAGAGAGAGGCGTAGATATTTAAAAAAGCGTATTGGTTCTAAGACACTTTTGAATGTGTATAATGTTGGTAGAAATATGAGTTTTATGTTGATGAAAAGAAATTTGAGAATAAAAGGAAATATGGGCATTATAATGAAAGGGGGTATTCTATACTCATTTCACTTTGGAGTATGGGAATTAATGCCTTTGTCCCTTAAAAAACTTGGATATAATTTGGGAATTATTGTAAACCGATACAGCGATGATAAAAAGAATATAATAACAATTTTCTTTGATAGATTTCTATATTGGTTCAGATCTTTTGGAAACGTAAGGATTTTTTATAAAGAAGATACAATGAAAATAATCAATTTTATTAAGAGTGGTGGTCTATTGGGTATGCTTGTTGACGGCAATAAGTTCTATTCAAAATTCGAAAAAGCACAAAAGCTAAGCCGTTTCTGTAATGTTCCTCTGATTCCATTTGCAGCTTATCGTAAAAGCGGAACAGGCATTTTAGAAATTGGTTGTGATCTTAATAAGCTCGTGGAGCAAAGACCTTTGGATTATGTTTGGTTTTATAAATCAAGGGAGGCCCGTCAGTGTTCAGTCGATTAACAGGATTGATTATCTTAATTTCTGGAGTGTTTTTATTTAATAACTGCGGGGAAAAAGGGATTGAGGAAAAATTGGAGCAGGGGTTGCCCAAGATTACTCTTGAAAAATTTTCTCTTACTGAGACAAAAAAAGGTGACAAATTATGGACGCTTGATGCAGAACAAGCAAGGGTTTATGATGAAATAATAGAGGTTGATAGTGTGAAAATTAGATTTTATGACAAGGACCAGGTTGAATTTTCTGTTTTGTATGCACCTGGTGGCATACTAAACAGAAAAACCCACAATATTCTTGTTGGCGATAGGGTTGCAGTTTTTACTAATGATTCAACAAAACTTTTTACGGATTCTCTCTTTTGGCAAAATGATTCTCAGAAGATTTTAACTGATTGTTACGTTAAAATAATAAAACAGGACAGCACAGTTATTGAAGGTAAGGGTTTAAGAGCTGATCCATATCTGAAGAAAATTGAAGTTATTGGTGAAACAAAGGGAGTGTC
>SOIY01000172.1 GCA_004376785.1 Candidatus Stahliibacteriota bacterium
CACAGAATACTTAAAAAAGGTGGGTATTTTATTGAATATGGCTTAGGACCAGATTCTGACCGGGAAATTGTAGAGTTTTTTCCTGACCGGTGCGAAGAAGAAAGTTTCTTTTTTCCTCAAGATCCAAATAATTGGAAAAAAGAAGTGACTGAAAAAATTAATGAATTAGCATTTTGTAATATAAAAATTGAGGATTATAAAAGTAAAGATTATTACAAAAATAAAGAAGGAATAATGGATCTTATTGAGATGGTTCCACTTCTCAAAGATTTTGATAGAGAAAAGGACAGCAAAAAAATAAATGAGCTTGTGGAGAAGTACACAGAAGAACAAGGCATTGCAATCACCTGGCATTACTATATTCTCGAAGCATTGAAACTATGAATAGATCACAAAATATGAAAAATTCAGAATATAAAATTCCTTAACTTCATATCGATATATGTACATATGCACAGGTATAGAAATTTGAATAATTCCTATACAAATTCTAAATCCGAAATCCTAAATTCTAAATAAATTCAAATTACCCAAATACAAAATCCAAAACAATTCTCTCATCTTCCCACCATACTCTTCGCCCAGGAGGGAGGAGGATAAAGAAGAAGGTGTTATTTAGTTTGTGCAGGGATTTAACCCAGCAAAACGAGGATTATTTTAGATTGTACATATATCAATATTGGTAGTAGAAAGCCATTCGAATATTATATAATGTTAAAATGATATAATGATAACATGTTATCATTATACAATTATAGAATGGGTTTGTTTGTAGAATATAGGAAAAGGTATATATGGTGTAGATAATTTAATTATATTGTAATTTTTCTTCTTATGTTTGTAGGTATGTTTTTACTCAATTCAATTTTTTCACACTTGTGGAAACAAGCAAATTCATTCAGGGCGCGCGATAAAGCAGGCATAAATTTATTGTAATTTATTTTTTTATCATCGAGATGTAAATTATTAATAATTAATATTTTATTCTTGCGGTCTGCCTTGGGATCGATTCTTCCGATAAGTTGGTTTTGCCATAGAATCGGCAAGCAGAAGTATCCATATTTTCTTTTAGTTTTAGGTATATAAGATTCAAGACTATAATCGAAATTAAAAAGAGCGCTTGTGCGGTCTCTAAGTATTATCGAATTGTCAAAAGGGGAGAGGAAGCGAACGCGAGGACTAATACCTGTTTTAGATTTTCTGATTTCCTCAAGATCTTTAGTAAGTATGTAATAGGATTTGTTCAAATCCTTGATAGTCAATTCAAGGATTTGACCCGATTTGAGCATCTGGTCTACCCATTTATTAAGTCTGCCGCTGATCCCAATATATTTGTTGATATCCTGTATCGTTGCTATACCCATGGCATTTAATGCCCTTTTAATAAAGAATTTTTTCTCTTGTTCCACATCTGGTTTTGTTATATCTACATTTTTGGGAAGTACTCTTTCTGTAATATCATATACCCTCTGGAAATTTCTGCGTTCTTTAATCATCAAATCACCCTGCCAGAAAAGTGCCTCGAGCGCCATCTTTGCAGGCTTCCAATCCCACCAGGGACCACGTTTTCTATGTTTAACATCCTGGAAATCACTTGCAGCCAAAGGTCCATGTTTAATTACGCGCGCCCTGACTTTTCTTATTAAACTGCGATGTTCTTTTATCCATTTATCAAGCCATGAATCTTTTTTAGGCTCTTTTTCCATTGTAGAGATGTAAAATCGGTAGTCTTTTATTGATATGAGGCTTGCAGCATGTGCCCAGTATTCAAAAATTTTTTTATCCTTTGCCTGCAATTCGTGAAGATATTTTTGATTATAATCAGGACATCTTGTAAAGAATACAATATGGTGTGAGCGCTCAATAACATTTATTGTGTCGATCTGAACATAACCGAGGTTTTCAATTGCTTTCAGGGCTCCGGCTTTGCCCTCGGGCAATTCAGGATTAATTAGTAATTGTTTTTTTAGAAAAAGATTTCTTGCCTGGTCAGGACTTATCTGTATTATTTCATCTCCTTCCAAAGTTTTAGAAGTTCTTGCTCTTGCTCTGGTTTTAATCCTGTTTTTAATTTGTAATCAGATGGACGTGTAGCATGCCAGGAAAATGTATCGCGGATCGTGTCAGCCAAAGGTCTAAAATTTAAACCGGCATCAATGGCTTTGTTACAGTTCACCTGATTTATTCCTGCCCATTCTTTTGGCACCCACACTGGCAGATTGATTTCATTTTCCGTAATGAACTTCTCACTAACCCATGTAAATTTGGCTTTGCTCACAAAGATTTTATTACATTCTTCTAAAAATTGTTGTGTAGTAAGTGTATAGTCTGGACCTGTGGTATTGTATATATCAGTTTGCCTTTTATCAACCATAAGCAGAATAAATTCTACAAGATCACGGACATCAATAAACTGGATCTGTTCATGTAGGGGAGAGGGAGCTAAAACTTCGCCTCCTGAATTTATTCGAACAAGCCAATACGTGAACCGATCAGATGGGTCATATGGTCCTACAATCAATCCAGGACGAAGCACGAGTACTCTGCCAGGCATAGCTTGTTCCGCTGCTTTTTCACAGAGTACCTTATCCCGGAAAACTACGACCAAGAAATCTCGTTCCACCAAGAATTAATATTTTCATTTACCAAGTATAGTTAAGACATCATTATTATCAAGCAGAGAACAGGTCATACTACCTTTCCAAGAAGTTCTCTGGCTATTTCAATTTTGGATTTTTCGACCATTAACCGTACAGGTTTATTGTGTGTAGGAAAGATTTTTCCTAAAGGTTTTCCAGTAAAATAGTATTTGATTTTAGCACTATCTAAAATAGATTTGATTACAACAATTTCAGTTATACTGAAGGTAGTGAGTAATTCAATAAATTCTTCCTGTTTATTCATTATTG
>SOIY01000282.1 GCA_004376785.1 Candidatus Stahliibacteriota bacterium
ACAGATCGAAGAATATATTAAGAAGATTAAGAGTATTTTAAGGTAGACATTTGGTTGATATATGGTTTAAAGGAGGCTGGAAGAGGGTTATGAGGGGTATTAAAGAAACTAAAGAGCTTAAGAACAGCGTCTTTAATTACAAATTTCAAAGCCCAAATATCAATTGAAATCCCAATGCTTAAATGCCAAATTTTGATATTTGGATTTCCTGACCCGTTTTGTACCAGGACGTGTTGGCATTGATCCACGTCCATCCCAGATGAGCAGGATTGGTTTGACATTTGAAATTGGATATTTGACATTATTCCCTATCTATCTTTTATCCTTTTGCTTTCTTAAACCATCTTATACTTTCTTCTGCCATTTTATGCGTGTTGAGCCTTTTTTATTGACATTTGGTAAAACTGAGGTACAATTGAAAGTGGATTTAAGTGATATTGGTGTTGTGATTCCAGCATTCAATGCAGAAAAGACGATTGGCAATATTGTAAAAGAGCTTCTTGTTTACGGATTTAAAAAGAAGAGTATCATAGTTGTTAATGACGGTTCAAATGATAGAACTGATGAGGTTGTTACTAAATTGGGATTGAGTATAGTGACGCATAATAAGAATATGGGTAAGGGAGCAGCATTAAAGCATGGTTTTTGTGCTGCCAGGACAAGGAATCTCAAGAATGTATTTACACTTGATGCTGATGGCCAGCATAAGGTATCAGAGATAAAGGATTTTTTGAAATTAAAGGGTCATTATGATTTGATTATTGGTTTACGTAATAATGTAGTAAATATGCCCTTTTTGAGGAGAATTGTGAATAGGATGACTTCTCTTGTTATTTCTTTACTTTCAAAAGAATATGTTCCAGATGTTCAATGCGGGTTTCGTTATATAAATCTAAAGATATTTAACAAAGTTAGATTAAAAACAAATAATTATCAGACAGAATCAGAAATAGTTATTAAGGCTGTAAGAAATAGATACCGTATAGGATTTGTTCCAATAAGTACAGTGTATAGCAATGAGAAGAGCTATATAAATCCTTTTATTGACACAATAAGATTCATAAAAATGGCAATAGGTTTTTTATGGCGCTAATTTTACTGACAAATGATGATGGATATGATGCCTTGGGTTTTCAGGCTCTATACAAAGAATTAAAAAAAGATTTTGATGTATTTGCAGTGGCACCACGTTTTCAACAGAGCGGAGCAAGCCATTCTTTAACATTGAAGAGGCCAATCAGAGTTGAAAAAATTCGGGAGAAATTTTTTACTATTGACGGAACGCCAACAGACTGTGTACTTCTTGCATACCATGATCTTATTACTGAGAAAATTGATATGGTTGTTGCTGGTATAAATCATGGTCCGAATATGGGTAGTGATGTTTTCTACTCAGGAACAGTGGCAGCTGCTCTGCAGGGAACGAGTTTGGGAATAAATTCAATAGCAATTTCTTTATCTGCCCGGGAATATAATAATTTTTCCCGTAGCGTTGTATATTCTAAGGATTTAATAAGAAGAATTCTGGTATCACACATCACAGATTTAATTTTAAATGTGAATATTCCAGATGGTAAAATCAGGGGTGAGAAAATAACTAAAATGGGTAAAAGAATATATCGGGATAAAGTGATAAGGAATAATGAAAAGGAAAATGTGATGTATAGCGTTATTGATGGCACATTGTCTTATAAGGTTGCTGCAGACACAGATTTTAAGGCGGTTGAGGAACACTATGTGTCGATTACTCCATTGAAATTAGATTTGACCAAGTATGAAGGTATGAAAGAACTTCAGAAACAACTGAAAAAATAATCTATATTTTTATGTTTAGACAATTGAATGAATTGCAATATAATGCTAAGAGTGGGAAGACGTATATTATATATTTCTTAAAATTCTGGGAAGCAAAAGGTAAGAAGGGTGATTTTGTAACAAAATATCAAATAAGGTCTTCTGATAGAGATTTTGTCTGGTATGGAAGGATTTCAAAAGAACGGGTTATGGATGATTTAAATTTAACGTCAGGAGATATAAAACGATTATCGAATGAAGAATTAGAACATAAAATTGAAGAACACCTTAAGAAACTACTTGTTTATGTAATTAAAAAGGGACTCGATAGAGGGTTTGTAGAACCAAATACAGAATTTGTTTTTTATAAAAAATCAGCTATAAAAAAAAGAGTATGGAAAAGATAAGCCCTGTAAGAACCTCTGCTATAAATGATAAATTTTTTCCTTATGACCGCCTGCATGAAGGGAATGGTATGCCAACGGGGCAACCAGGCAAGAATACTGCTTGACTTATTTTTATATATAGATATAATAACATCGTAGGTAAGAAAGGAGAAAGCAATGCTGTTATTCTTATTTCAACAAATATGTGAACAAAGTGGTTCGCAACAGAGTAATCCATTATTAAGTCTATTGCCTTTGATTCTTATTTTTGTTGTTTTCTATTTTCTTTTAATCATGCCTCAACAAAAAAGGCAGAAAAAGCATCGGCAATTACTTGAGTCATTAAATAAAGGAGATCGTGTTATCACTTCTTCAGGAATGCATGGAACGATTGCTAATGTAAAAGAACGGACAGTTATAATTGTGATCGCTGATGGAGTAAAGGTCGAGATTGAAAAAGGGAACATTGGTAATGTATTAAATAAGACAAAAGAATCTGTAAAAGGGGGTAGATAATTAAAAGAGGTTAATCTCTTGTATTTATCTATTTATATCCTATAAAAGTTTTAGAGGTAAGTTGTTTTTAAAAGTAACAAAATATCCTGATGCGGCTTTAAGAAAAAAAGGTTCGCCTGTTGAAAAACTATCTGAAGATGTATTTAAATTAGTCGATGACATGATTGAAACAATGATAATCGAAGAAGGGTTTGCTCTTGCTGCAAATCAGGTTGGATCCTTGTTTAGAGTTTTTGTTATTAATACCACGCCGCATGAAGATACACCGAAGCCAGCTGCGTTTATCAATCCTGAAATTCTTAATCAAGAAGGAACTGTCGTTGAAGAAGAAGGTTGTTTGAGTTTCCCCAAACTCTATTTAAGAATTAAAAGAGCGGACAAAATCCGTATTCGTGCAAAAAATTTATATAATGAAAATTTAATCTATGAAACCAATGGATTACTGGCAAGGGCTATCCAGCATGAAACAGATCATCTGAACGGCATATTATTTATTGATCATGTAGATAAAGCAGAAGAGGAAAAGGTGAAGAAGTATTTAGACAGTTTGAATTCCTCTGGTATGCACGAATGAGAATCATCTTTTTTGGTTCAGGTCAATTTACTCTATCTATTGTTAAGAAGATTGAAGAAGAATTTACGCTTTTAGGTGTGGTTATTACAAAACCAAGACCCCGGGGAAGAGGATTGAAAACATCTTTGCCCGAAATGGCTCAATGGGCACAAAGTGTTGGAATTGAAGTTTTTACTCCTGATAATCCAAATGAAAAAACTTTTATTGAAGATCTTTCCGAACTCAAACCGGATTTGTTTGTTTTATCGTCTTACAGTCATCTTTTAACGAACGAATTGTTTAATGTACCGAAACATGGCGGCATTAATATCCACCCTTCTTTATTGCCAAAATATCGTGGTGCAGCGCCTATTCAAAGGGCGATTATGGCAGGAGAAAAGAAAACAGGCATAACAGTGATTTTCATGGATGAAATAATCGACCACGGTGGTATAATCATCCAAAAGGAATTAACCATTGAACCTGATGATACATATAATTCACTATTATTAAAATTATCGTTCCTTGGTACAGAAATTATTTCTGATGTCATAAAGTCAATCGAAGCAGGGGATTACAAGATAATGAAACAAAATGAACAACAAAAGACGTATGCCCCAAAAATAAAAAAGGAAGAGACAATAGTCAATTGGCAAGAGAGTACTGAAAAAATATTTAATCTCATCAGGGCATTATCTCCTAAACCTGGTGTAAGAACCACTTTCCGCAACAAGGAATTGAAAATTATCAGCGCCGCCCGGGGGGATAAAAAGGTTGACCCGGGTGTAATTCACATTGAGAAAAGGAAGTTGTATATAGGAACCAGTGATGGTTCAATTATCCTCAAAGAGGTTAGACCTGAAAATAGGTCGGTAATTACAGGGCTTGATTTTATAAATGGTTTTCGTGTAAAAGAAGGAGAGGTGATTGGATGACTCCTCGCGAAGCAGCACTTAATGCATTATGTGAAGTAGATGAGGGGATAAATCTCAAGGACGCACTTGGTAAGATTTTTGAGAGAGATGAATTAAAAGAAGATGATAGATCTTTGGCAAATGAACTTGCTTTTGGTACATTGAGACACCGCGAACAAATTGATCAGATGCTACGGGAAACATATATTGGTGATTTTGCAAATCTTGATTTAGTGCTTACGAATGTTCTAAGGATTGCTGTATACCAGTACCTTTTTTTAGACCGTATTCCTATTTATGCAATTGTTAATGAGGCTGCAAATTTTGGTAGAACTATTAAAGAAAGAGGTTTAATCAATGCGGTACTAAGGGGTATTATTAGAAACAAAAGGGTACAGGCATTAAGGATACCAAAGGCATGGGTTTTAGAAAAGATTGTAGATGCCTATCCAGTTGAGGGCGAAAAAATTATAGAATCATTTAAGATAAGACCTACACCTTATATTCGAATAAATCTTCTCAAAAATAGTGTAGAGGAAGCAGAGACAAGATTGGATACAATCGACCTGGAACATAAAAAGGCAAATTGGTTTCCAGAATTTAAGGCAGTTAGTCGTTTGGGTACCATTATAAATAGTTCTTTCATGAAGGATGGTTATATTTCAATTCAGGATGAGGCACAGGGATTAATTTGCCATCTTACAGCACCAAAACCAGGTGAAAAAATTGTAGATTTATGTGCCGCACCTGGTAGTAAGACAACATACATAGCAGAATTAATGGAAAACAATGGTATGATTGTCGCCGTTGAAGTAAGTGATGTTCGGATGAAGATGGTTGTTGAAAATGCAATAAGACTCGGTATTACCATTATACGACCTATTCTTGCCGATGGAAGAAATTATACTATTGAAGGTATGGATAAAGTTGTAGTAGATGCACCTTGTAGTAACTCTGGCGTAATTGCGAAAAGACCCGAAGTTAAAGAGAGAGTTAATAGTAAAGTCATCTGGAGATTGGCAAAACTTCAATACGATCTTATTTCAAATGCTGCAGAGTTCTTAAGGGTTGGTGGATCCTTAATATACTCAACATGTAGTATTCTTCCTCAAGAAAATGAGGAGGTTATTGAATTGTTTCTGCGAAATCATTCGAATTTTATTGTTGAACCAGCAAGCAATTTTACACCAATTGGCGACAGATATCTGAAAGTACTGCCCGGCGATTACTGCTGTGATGGCGTATTCGCCGCAAGATTGAAAAAGACAGAGTAAGTAGACAGTAGATAGTCCCGCACTTTCGAAGAAAGATGCGGGATCCTCGTTTTTGGAGTCAAATCGATGATTTGAGCAAAAACGGGATAGGCAGTAGACAGTGGTATAGGATGCCTTTTTTCTAATAATTATTAATACTTATTAAAAAAAACATCTTATAATTCTCCCACCAAAAAAAACTACGAAATTTCGACCCTTATTCCTATAATTAGGTAATATTAGTACTTGACAAATTATAAATAATGTGTAAAATGGTAATAAATGGGGAAAAATGGGGAGAATTAAATTTAGAGGATTTTTTAGGCATGCCCTTGACGACCGAAAACGCTTGGCAATTCCAAGTCAGTTTCGGAGTGTTGTGGATCGTGAGTCTAAGGGTAAATTGATTTTAACTCCTGGCTATGATCACGAGATTGCTGTTTACGCATTAAAGACATGGGAGATGATTGAGCAAAATGAATTACTTACACTTTCAATGGATCAGTCGCAATCACGTCGTTATCGTCGACACTTTACCTTTGGTATTAAAGAAGATCATCTCGATGCCCAGGGCAGGATTTTAATCCCCACGTTTCTTTTAGAACATTCAGACATAACTAAAGAGGTGATTATTATTGGTGAGATTGACTATTTTACCCTTTGGTCTTCTGATCATTACGATAAATTCAGTAAAGAAATTGAAAAATATTATCTGCAGGATGCAGAAAGTATTGAAAACTTAAGAAGGAGGAAAAATGAAAGTGCAAGCCGTTGAGGCAATTAAGAATAAGAAGGTCTCATTCTTCTTACCCAGTGGTGAAATAAATGAAGAAGAATTCGGGACAATAGAAAAAAAATTTAAGAACATGATACAAACTGGTGATTTTAACATTATTATAGACCTTTCCAGAGTGAACCATATTAATTATAAGGTCGTAGGTTGGCTTATAGATTATCAGAAGAAATTCAAGGGATTTGGAGGCGACATAAAACTGGTTAATGTATCACCATATTTATTTAATATCCTAAGATTATATGGTTTTTATCCATTTGAAATTTTTCCTTCAAAGAGAGCTGCGTTGAAAAGTTTCATGTAAATGCACCAGAATGCATGGTGATACATTTTTTCATCAGCCTGTAATGGTGGCAGAGGTAATTCAACATATGAATCTTCAGCAAGATAAAGGTTTCTATTGCGATTGTACAGTTGGTGGTGCTGGTCATCTTATTCCGATGTTGAAGGCAACAAAACAAGCAAAATTTATTGGTATTGACTGGGACCCAGATGCGATTGATTATGCAGAAAAAAAGGTTAGACAGTATGAAAAACGATGTTTTCTATTCGAAAACACTTTTACAAATTTAGGTTTAATTCTCGACAAACTTAATATTAGCGGTTTAGATGGCATACTTTTTGACCTTGGTGTATCATATCATCAGCTGACAATGCCGCATAGAGGATTTAGTTTTGACCGAGAGGGCAGGTTGTTGATGCATATGTCGCCAGGAAATCCCACTCTGTCGAGAAAAATCAGAAGTGCGACAAAAAGAGAAATTATCACTGTCCTTAAAGAATTTGGTGATGTGCGTAATTGCCACAAGATTGGTACTCAAATTTTCGAAAACAGAAAATCTTTAAAAACCACTCTTGATTTACGTAAAGTGATTGAAAAAACAACACCGAAAAGATTTTTGAAGAAGAATTTACACAAAGTTTTTCAAGCTTTACGAATCTGGGTTAATGATGAAATAAATAATCTTAAGCATGGTCTATTAACAGCATTTGACAGTCTGAATTTTCGTGGCAGAATTATTGTGATTTCATATCACTCTGGAGAGGACCGAGTTGTCAAGAATGTGTTCCGTGACTTACAAAAAAATGGAAAGATGATATTATTACATAAAAAGGTTTTGAAACCAACACAGGATGAGATAAAAAATAATCCCAGGGCACGCAGTGCGAAGTTTAGGGCAGGTGAAAAATGCGTGGTTTCTTGATATTTACTGCAGCAGTAATTTTTTTGTTCTCACTTGTTTTTATTGAGAGTGAATTGGTTAAATTAGAGGTAAGAAAGGAGAACTTAAAAAATCGTGTTATTGAACTAAGAAATCAGAAGAAGCTTTTAGAATTTACGGTGATGGATCTATCCAATCTTGCAAATATTGAAGTTAAAGCAAAAGAAAGAGGTTTTATATTTCCTGAAGAAGAAGATATTTTAGGTGTCGTGAAATGAACAGGTCTCGATTTTTGAATATATTTCTTTTGTTCATTTCACTTATATACTTTTCTTACCTGTTCTACATTCAGTGTGTTAAGCATCAATACTACGAAACTAGAGCAAAGAATCAACATGAAAAGAAATTTATTCTTTATGGTGCAAGAGGAAATATTTATGACCGCAATGGTCTTCCCTTGGCTACATCACAACAGTGTTTCTCTATCTTTTGTACACCAAGGTATGTTTATGATAAAGAAAGGTTGATAAAACAGGTTAGTATAATTTCTGGTAAGTCACAGGGTGAACTGAAGAGATTGGTTAGTAACGGTAAATTTTTTTGGATTGAGAGAAAGGTTAATTTGCAAAAACGGGATATGTATCTCAATATTGATGATCCTGGTATCAGTTTCACCCATGATTTGAATCGAAAATATAATATGCAAGAGGTATTTACAAGTCTAATTGGTAGATGTGGTTCGTATAATCGTGGTATAGAAGGGTTGGAAATACAATTTAATGACGTTCTTAGTGGTAAATCTGGTTTTGTAATTTATCAGAAAGACCCAACCGGAGATATATTTCCCTACCATAATTATCCAGGCGAAGATCCTCTTCCTGGTAACGACGTATACCTGACAATTGATCTTCATCTTCAAGCAATTCTCTATGCAAATTTGAAGAAATGTTTGATAAAAGAAGATGCGAGATATGCCGCAGGTGTGATTATTGATCCACATTCTGGTGAAATTCTGGCAATGGTAAATGTTGGGAGGAATGGTGACCAGAGAAATCACGTTGTATGTGATGAATTTGAACCTGGGTCAACATTTAAATTGATAACTTTAACCTACGCATTACTTGATGGGTTTAAGGAAGATGATATTATCAATACAGAGGGAGGAAAATTTAAAGTCCGAGGGCATACCATTCATGATTATAGAAACTATGGTACTGTAACATTTAAGCAGGCAGTTGCCCATTCGAGTAATGTTGCAATGGTAAAAATCTCAAAAGAATTTGACCGACAAAACTTTTTTCTATTAATGAGAGATTTTGGCTTAGGACAATTGACTGGTATTGAGTTACCTGGTGAAGTCAAGGGAAGATTACCACAACCAAAGGAAATTAATGATATTGAGTTTGCTACATTAGCTTTTGGTCAGGGATTGACTGTCAATCTTCTACAACTTGCTTTTGCATACCAGACAATTGCTAATGGAGGTGTGTTGAGTAAGCCAGTCATTGTACAGGAGATTAGGGATAACCAGAAAATTGTCTATCGATCAAGACTGTTAAAGATACGTAGAGTCGTTGACAGAGAAACTGCAAAGCGCGTAACAGATATTCTCTGTGGAGTTGTTGAAGAAGGAAGTGGAACTGAAGCAGGTATTGAGGGAGTTAGGGTTGCTGGCAAAACTGGCACAGCACAGAAGGTTGTTGATGGTAAATATTCAAATTCCTCGATTGTCACCACTTTTATTGGTTACTTTCCAGCAGATTCGCCGGATTACTTGATTGCAATAATGTTTGATGAACCCAAAAGAGGTTTATGGGCGAGTACAATTTCCGCGCCTGTTTTCAAAAATGTCGCCCAAAGTCTTTATCAAATCAATTCTCATCAATATGCAATTAAATAAATTGATTGCTACAATCGATGGCGAGCAATATAACATGAAAGAGACTGAGGTTAAATCAATAGAGTTTGATTCCAGAAAGGTGAAGCCCGGCGCAGTTTTTATTGCCATTAAAGGTGAGAAATTTGATGGCAATGATTTTTTGGATAATGCAATAAAAAAAGGTGCAGTGGCAGTTGTTACCGAAAAAAAAATGTCGACAGAGTTACCACAAATTGTTGTGAAAAACACCAGAACAGTAATGAGTAAACTTGCCAGAAGATTCTATGGGGACTTTGAAGATATTAGTAATATCGGTATCACCGGGACAAATGGTAAAACAACGACTTCATTTCTTATACATTCGATCTTAAAAAATGCGGGAAAAAATCCTGGTTTGATTGGTACAATCTATTATATTGGTAAAATAAAGTCCAAGGCAGAGAGAACTACACCAGAAAGCCTTGATATATTTAAATTAATTGACCAATTTAGGAAGGATGGGGCAAAGGCGGTTGTAATGGAGGTTTCCTCCCATGCACTCAGTCTGAAAAGAGTTGATGATATTAGATTCCAGGTAGCGGTTTTTACAAATCTATCTCAGGATCATCTCGATTTTCATCGAACTATTGAAGATTATAAAGCTGCTAAGATGCGGATTTTTTCGCTTCTAAAAAAAGACGGTTTTGCCGTCTTTAATTTAGACGATCCTGTAAGTGAATCTATCAAACTCATGCATTTAAGAAATACAGTGACCTACGGAGTGAAAAATCGAGGTGATATGTGGGCAGAGATTATAAGTGATGGTATCGATGGTCTCGGCATAGAGATCTTTTATAAAAATCAAGGATATAGAATCAATTCAAATTTAGTTGGTGATTTTAATATCTATAATATACTCGCCGCATTTGCAACAGGTGTAGCAATGGATATTAATACAGATGCAATCATTACGGGTATTGAAAACGTGCATAGTATAAGAGGTAGGATGGAACGCGTGGTTGATAATATCTTTGTTGATTTTGCACATACGCCATCTGCTATAGAGAAAATGTTGAGGGCTTTAAAACCATACACGTATGGTAAGCTCATAATACTTTTTGGATGCGGAGGTGATAGGGATAGAAAAAAGAGACCCAAGATGGGTGCTATTGCATCGAACCTGGCGGATTTTACCATTATAACTTCTGATAACCCACGCAGTGAGTCACCAATGAGTATTATTAAAGATATTGAAACCGGTATGAAACACAATAACTATAAAATTATTGAAGATCGGAGAGAAGCAATTAGATATGCAATTTCAATGAAGGAAGAGAATGATATTCTTGTTGTAACTGGCAAGGGGCATGAAGAGTATCAGATTATAGGCAATAGAACAATTAAGTTTGATGATACTGAGGTTATCAAAGAATGTTTCGAGAATTTATGATTAAAGATATAACACAAATGATGAATGGTAGGACAGAATTGAATTGCCGTGATTTGATCAGGGGAATAAGCATCAATTCAAAAACCAGCAGGCCCGGTGATTTGTTCTTTGCTCTGAAGGGTGAGCATACGGATGGTCATTTATATACTAAGGAAGCATTAATTAATGGATCGCTCGCTGTTGTCGTTGAGAATCACACTAATGTTGAATCTGAGATTTTAGTTTCTGATACACTTTTTGCCTTAGGGCAATTTGCCCAAAGATACCGCAATCTATTCAATCCAAAGACTATTGCAATTACCGGAACAAATGGTAAAACAACGGTGAAGAATTTAATCAGCGCCATTTTGAATAAAAAATATAAAGCTTTGAGTACTAAAAAGAATTATAATTCTTTGATTGGCTTACCCCTAACAATATTTGATTTATCTGCTGATGAAGATTTTCTGGTTGTGGAAATGGGAACGAGTACTCCGGGTGAAATTAAAAGATTGTGTGAGATAGCAAAGCCTTATATTGGTGTTATCACGAATATAGGGCCTGGTCATCTAAAAGGTCTGAACTCAATTGCTGGTGTAAGACAAGAAAAGCTGGCTTTAATTGATTCACTACCAGATGACGGATTTGCTGTGGTTGGTGAAGGGGTAGGTGATATAAATAAGAAAAATTTTATGAGATTCTCCCTGGATATGCTTGATGATATTAAGTTAACTGAATACGGATCTTATTTCAATTACAATGAACACCAATTTTTCACATCCCTTCTTGGTATTGGCAATGTCTATAACTGTCTTGCTGCTATCTGTTTGACCTCAAACCTTGGTGTTGAATACGATTTTCAATGTGATGCACTTGAAGAGATTAAACCTGAATCCGGAAGATTAGAACCAATACACCATAATGGGTTATTCATAATCAATGATTCTTATAATGCAAATCCAGTTTCGATGAAAACGGCAATAGATTTTGCCACATCCCTTAAACGCAGAAAAATATTTGTTTTAGGTGATATGCTGGAGTTAGGCAGGCAATCTAAAAATCTACATCACGAAATCGGCAGATATGCAAAAAAGCGTTGTGATTTATTATTTACCTATGGTGACAATGCAGATCATTATCAGGGAAAGTGCTTTAAAGATAAAGATAGATTAATTCGATATTTAATAGAGAATCTCAACGGTGATGAGGTGATTCTTATTAAGGCATCAAGGGCATTACATTTTGAATATATTGTTGATGATTTGCTAAGGTTACTAAGATGAAGAAAGGCTGAAAAAATGAAAAAAATAAAAATGACATTAGTCTGTTGAGGATGATATGTTATTCTGGCTTTTATATCCATTGAAAGATATATTTGGACCATTCAGACTGTTCGGTTATATAACATTTCGCAGTGCATATGCGGCAGTTGTTGCGATTCTTATTGTTTTAATCTGTGGTCGGCCATTTATCAATTTTCTTAAATCAAAATCAATCAGACAAAAAATCAGAGCAGAGGTCCCTGAAAGCCATAAGTCTAAGGAGGGAACGCCGTCGATGGGTGGCGGTTTAATCCTTTTATCTATAATTATTGCGTCCTTGCTGTTTTGTGATTTAACCAACCCTAATATTATTATTCTCATTACTGCAACAATCTGGTTCGGTCTTCTGGGTGCTTATGATGATTATATAAAGATTTATAAAAATAAGCCGAGGGGGTTATCAATAAAAACAAAACTTTTTTTTCAAGTTATTTACGGAATTGCACTTGGTTTATGTTTATACTTTTTTGGACCAGAAGGCTTTGCAACAAAAACAAATCTTATATTTATAAAAAATTATGTTATAAATTTAGGGATTTTCTATCCTTTATTTGTCACTATGGTTATTGTTGGTTCTTCAAATGGAGTTAATTTGACTGACGGCTTAGATGGCCTGGCAATAGGTTTGATTGGAATTGCTGCACTTGCCTACAGCGCATTGGCATATACTGCTGGCCATGTTGTGATTAGTGGCTATTTAGATGTTATATTTCTAAAGAGTGGTGGAGAGATAACTGTGTTCTGTGCATCGATCTTGGGCGCAAGCCTGGGTTTTTTATGGTTTAATTCCTATCCTGCGCAGATCTTTATGGGCGATACAGGAGCACTTAGTCTTGGCGCAATTATTGGTACAGCAGCAATACTAATCAAGCAAGAGATACTTTTAATCTTTGTTGGTGGCGTTTTTGTAATTGAGGTAGGCTCAGTACTGCTTCAGGTTATATACTTCCATAGTACTGGCGGTAAAAGATTATTTAAAATGGCGCCTTTACATCACCATTTCGAACTGAAAGGATTGGTTGAGCCAAAGATTGTTGTCAGGTTCTGGATTATAGGAATTATCTTTTTGTTGTTTGCATTAACTACATTGAAGATTAGATGATAACACAGATGGAGGAAAAAAAGAATGCCAAATGACAAATACCAAATTACAAATAAATCCCGCTCATCTGCGATGGGCGTGGATAAATGTCCAAATCCAAATGTCAAAACCCGAATACGAATAACGAATAACGAATACGATTTCTGCTTCTCACTTCTCACGTCCTACCTTTTAACTTTGAAATTTCCACTTTTAACTTTTTACTTTTCACTTTTAACTTGTATTGTATGAGGATATTACTATTAGGTTTGGGGCGAGCTAATCTATCAATTGCTAAATATTTGATAGAAAGAGGTGATGATCTATTTCTTTATGAAGATAATCTTGAGATGATTTCAGAACCTGCACGGGAGTTGATAAAGATAGGTAAGATTCAAATGTATCAAGAAGAGAATTACGAATTGACAATTACTTCGCCAGGTTTTCCTCTGGATAAAAAAGTTATTAAGGAATTGAGGTCTAAAAATATTCCAATCATTGATGAAATTGAGTTCACCTACGGACAATTAAAGAATCCACAGATCATCGCTATTACCGGGACTAATGGGAAGAGCACAACTGCCTCACTGATTAGTAATATTTTAGATATTGCAGGAATAGACAATTTTCTTGGTGGTAATATTTCGCCAGGTAAACCATTTTCACAAGCGCTTTTTCAGCCAGGATTTGAATACTATGTTTTAGAAATATCATCTTTTCAGTTAATGAGAATTAGAGAATTTCATCCTTATATTGCTGTGATTACAAATATCGCTATTGACCATCTTAACTGGCATAAAGACTTTAATGAATACAAATCAGCAAAATTCCGTATTTTCACAAACCAGGAAAAGCACGATTTTGCTGTACTTAATCATGAAGATGAGAACGTAGGTAATTTTGTGAAGGATATTAGAGCGCAGATTATTTTCTTTGGGTTTGACGCGAGGAATGGCGTTTGGCTAAATGGTAATTTCTTCTACCTGCAAGAAAAGTTATTCCGCTCAGGAAAGTCAGGATTAGCAGGTCGACATAATATGATGAATATGTTGGCGGCAATTGCTGTTGCCAAGATTCTTAATATCGACAACAAACAGATTGAAAAAGGTATTACGACTTTTAAAACATTACCGCACCGTCTTGAAGATATAGGTGTTATAAGAGGTGTTCGATATGTAAACAATTCGATGTGTACAAATGAAAATGCCGCAATTGCGTCTTTTAAAGCAGTAAAGGGAACTATAATCGTTATTGCTGGTGGTAAACAGAAAGGGGATAAAGGAGATAATTATCTTAACCTGTTAACTAAGGAAGCAAAGGCATGTGTTATACTGGGAGAAAATGTCACTTATATCACTGCTTATTTTAAGACTAAAAATTTTACAAAATTTGCAATTGCCGAAAATATGAATGATGCAATTAGAAAAGCTCGTGCATTTGCAGCGCCAGGTGATGTTATTTTATTAAACCCGGGATTTGCTTCTTTTGACCATTTTACAAATTTTGAAGAAAGGGGAGAGGTATTTAAAGATGCAGCATACAGGAATTGACAGAACTTTAGCTTTTTGTTTACTTTGCCTTGTTGTGCTTGGAATTATCTTTGTTTACTCTTCATCCTATTATCGTGCAATGAAAAAAGGGGAAGACTCGACATTCTATCTTCTTGGTCATCTAAAGCGTCTTGTTATTGCAAGCATTTTCTTTTTCCTGGGTTTAATTATCCCATATGAAATAATAAGAAAAATGATTTTTCCTTTTCTCATTATCATCGTTCTTATACTATTGGTTACACTTGTTTCTGGTCGTGTTCAATATGGTGCCAGAAGGTCTGTAGCATTATTATCTACGTTTGGTTTTCAGGTTTCAGAATTTGTTAGAATTTGGCTCGTCTTCTTTCTTGCAAATTTTTTTGATTCTCATCCACGAACAGCAAGCACAGGAAAAGGAATGTTAACAACTACCTCAATTTGTCTTTTGGTTATATTGCTTGTTGTAGTACAGCCATCAATCTCAATGGCCGTAATCTGTTTTTTTATACTTGTTGTTATGCTTATATATGGTAGTGCAAAATTCCGATTATTGCTGCCAACAATGGTGGTGAGTTTTGGAATGCTTATCATTTTTGTTTTACTCTTTCCTCATGCGCGTGATAGAATCACAGGTTTTATTAATCATCCAACATATCAGGTACAGCAATCCCTTATTGCGATAGGGTCTGGAGGGATTTTTGGTAAGGGTCCGGGAGCAGGTTTACAAAAATTTCTTTTTCTTCCCCGTATTCATAATGATTTTATTTTTTCTCATGTTGCTGAGGAATTTGGTTTTATTGGGACTCTTATTGTATTTCTATTATATTGGGAGATATATCTGAGAGGCCTGTTTATCGCAGGTTCAGTTGTCGATGATTTTGCAAGATTATTAGTATTAGGGTTAAATGTATCGATATTTATTATTTTTCTTGTTCATGTTGGAGTCAGTATTGGGCTTTTACCACCAACCGGTATTCCTTTGCCATTCATTTCCTTTGGCGGTTGGTCACTTTCGGCAAATCTTTTTGCTATGGGAATAATTCTGCAAGCTTCAAGAAAGAGGATTATATGAATTACAAATGCCAAATGCCAAATGACACATACCAAATGACAAATAAGCAAAAGATGTTAAAACCTAAGGTGGTCATTTCTGGTATTGGTACAGGTGGGCATTATTTTCCTGCTATTGTGGTTGCAAAAGAATTATTAAGGCGGAAGGTTGAAGTGATTATTCTTGTAAGGAAAGGATTTTTTGAAGAAGAGATTGCCAGGACGTATGGTCTAAAAACCTTTGCAATAAATGCAAGAGCATTTTATGGCAAATCTATATTCTGTAAAATTTTATCTATATTTTACATTATTTATTCAGTCTTGCTTCTTAACACTATGACTAAACGGGTGGCTGGTATAGCTTTTGGTGGTTTTGGTGCGTTGCCTCTGCTCATCTCATGTTTTATTAATCGTAGTTCCTTTTACCTTTTTGAACCGAATCGAATTCCTGGGCGGGCAACAAAATTATTTGCGTCAAGAGCAAAAAAGGTATTTTTGGGATTACCTCTTGCAACTAAATTAAAAGGTGATTTTATTATCACAGGTATACCTGTTAGGAGAGAATTTAAAACATATGTTAAAGATTACCGAAGGAAAATTAGGTCTCAAAAACAGATTCTTTTTTTAGGCGGTAGTCAAGGAGCCCGAAGATTGAACAGCCTTGCATTAGAGATTCAAGGAATTCTGCCAAAGAAATATCAAATAGTCATTATCTGTGGAAAACGCGATTTTAATTGGGTAAATAGCAGACGTAATGGGAGGACTAAAGTGATTCCGTTTACACCTTCACTCTGGGAAGAAATGCAGGATGCAGATGCAATAGTTTCACGATCTGGAGCGCTCGCCGGCTATGAGATTTTACTTTCAAACAAACCTGTGGTATTTATACCCTTTCCTTTTGCCGTTGACAATCATCAATACTATAATGCCGAATATTTTACAGGCGTTGGAGATGCCATTCTGTTAGAGGAGAAGAATCTCACGAAGGAATTGCTTGTCCAAAGGATTGAAGAGATGTTACATACAAAAGTAAAAAAGAAAGGTAAAATTATCCTGGATGCAGAGAAAAGGATCGCAGACGTGATTATGAAGGAGAACTGATATGAGAAATACTAAATACGAAATCCTAAATACTAAACAAATTCAAATCACTAAAATACAAAACTCAAAACGGTATAATATCGATTTTGAACATTTGAATCCAGCCCATCGAAAGATAGGCTGGATGAATTTAGAATTTAAAGATTATTTAGGATTTAGTCCTAAACTTGATTCAGGATTGATATTAGTGCTTCACCGAGCGATAGCGAGGTGTATCAATGTTTGGTAAAACTGAGTATATCCATTTTGTCGGGATTGGTGGTATTGGAATGAGCGGCCTTGCGATCATTCTGCGTAATATTAAATTCAAGGTTTCTGGTTCAGATATTCAGCGTTCAGAAATAACTAAGAGTTTAGAAAAAATCGGTATAAAAATAACTTATCGCCATAGAAAAGAAAATATTTCTGGCGCTGATGTCGTTGTTTATTCAACCGCGATTAAACAGGATAATCCAGAACTTGCTGAGGCACGAAGAATTAGTATTCCTGTAATACATCGTAGTGAACTACTTGCTGAATTAACACGAATGAAGATCGCTATCTGCATCTCAGGTACTCATGGTAAAACAACAACGACATCAATAATCGACGAAGTATTACAAAAAGGAGGTTTGTCTCCCACAACAGTTGTAGGTGGTATTATAAAGGGTAAAAGCCAGGCAAGGTTTGGCAAAGGAGATTATTTGGTATGTGAAGCAGATGAATCAGATAAATCATTCCTGAAACTTTTTCCATCTTATGCTGTAATTACAAATATTGAAGCTGAACATCTTGATTATTATAAGGATTTAGATGAGATTAAAAATCATTTTACCTATTTTGCTAATCATGTGCCATTCTGGGGCGGTGTATTTTTGGGTGCTGATTCAGTTGGCACGTTAGAGATAAAAGATAGGATTCATCGAAGGACTATTACATATGGGTTGAATGAGAATGCTGAACTCAGGGCTGTGAACATAAGAAAGAATAAAATTAGTTGTTCTTTTGAAGTTAGATATCTAAATAAATCAGTAGGTAAGTTTAAGATTAATTTATTAGGCAAACACAACATTAATAATACACTTGCGGCAATAGGTATTGGATTGGAATTAGGTATTCCTGCTTTAAAAATAAAGAAAGCATTGGAGATGTTCAGTGGTGTTCATCGTCGTATAGAATATCTTGGCGATATTAAGGGAACAAAGATCTTTGATGATTATGGACATCATCCTACCGAGATCGCAGTTACATTGCAGACCATACGCGAATATTATCCGAATACAAGAATCATATCTATATTTCAACCGCATCGGTATACACGCACCTACTATTTGTTTAATGAGTTTGCCTTTTCATTCTTTTATGCAGATATTGTGATTGTCACTGAGATATATTCAGCTCATGAGATTCCTATTCCTGGTGTTAGTGGTGAATCACTGACAAAGAGAATTAGTAAGGAACAGGAAGATATCCATTTTATGCCTGATTTTGACGATATTGTTAACTTCTTAAAAAAGATTATACGGAAGAATGATATTATTGTTATTCAGGGTGCCGGTAATATCAACCAGATTGCAAAGAGATTAATAAAGGAATTAAAATGAAAAATCCTTTTGAGGCAATAACTGGAATTAAAATTATAAAGGATGAACCGATATCAAAACATACATCATTTCATATTGGAGGTAATGCGAAATTTTTTGTTAGAATTTATTCAATCAGGGCTTTAAAAAGAATTTTAAAAATTATGAAGAAAAGGAAAATGAAATATTTTGTAATTGGAGCCGGGACCAATGTACTGGTTAGTGATAAAGGATTTCCAGGTGTGGTTATTAAACTTAATGGGTTTTTTACGAAGATAAAGAGAAGAGGAAATTTGTTCTATTGCGGTGGAGGTGTATTGATTGACAGGCTTTTAATGAACGTGGGTGAACAGGGATATGGGGGAGCCGAGTTTCTTGCTGGCATTCCAGGTACTGTTGGCGGTAGTATTATGGGAAATGCTGGTGCATTTGGTAGATCATTTGCAGAAATTGTTGATGAGATTACTATTATTACCCAGAAAATTATAGAACAAAATTTAGATAATAAGAGAATCGGTTTTGGTTATAGAAATTCTAAGCTCAAAAATGGAACAATAATTATTTTGGCAAAAATCAGGTTTGCTAAAAAAAGACGAAAAAATATTATGGCTGAAATTAAAAGAAACTTAAAGTATCGCTGGCAGCGGCAACCTGTAGGATATTCAGCTGGTTCGTTCTTTAAGAACCCTTTACCATATTCTGCTGGTAAATTAATTGAGGAGTGTGGTTTAAAGGGATTAAGGGTTGGTGATGCAGAAGTTAGCACAAAGCACGGAAATTTTATTATTAATCGAGGAAAAGCAAAATCATCCGATGTTATTGAGTTAGCAAAAAGAATCAAAAAAATTATCAGGGATAGAAAAGGAATATCACTAAAACAGGAGGTAAAGATATTAAACTAACAGCAGTAGCTATCATAATTATGGTTAGCGTAATTCTTTTCATCAGACTGTTTAAGAATAGGGAGGTTTATATATCCCTGGCTGAGGTTATTCCAGAAGCAAGGATAATATCGCAAGAGGAGGGAATAATCGAATATAAAGGTGTACAGTATATTTTAGGAGTTAATAATTTGAAAAAGAGAAAGCATTTAATAGAGTCATTAAAATTATTGGATATTGAAAATCCATGCATTGTGGATTTAAGATTCAACACACAGGTTATTATAAAAAAGGGATCTGGTTTTGAAAAACATAACCAGGGTCCTAAAAGTGTGCAATCAAGGAGGAACTAATGCCAAAAAGGGAAAGAATTGTTGGTGTGGATCTTGGGACGACAAAGGTTGCTGCGATAATTGCTGATGTTGACAACAGCACATTAAAGGTTGTTGGCGTCGGTTCGACCCCTTCGTATGGATTGAAAAGGGGAGTGATTATAAATCTGGAGAAAGCGGTAGAATCGATAAGAAAAGCAGTTGAAGAGGCTTCGAGAATGGCTGGATTTAAGGTTGATGCCTGTTATGCAGGAATTTCTGGATCGCATATCGAAAGTATAAATGCCCATGCAATGATTGCGACCTCAAAAATAGGAGGAGTAATTTCAAAACGTGACATTGAGAGAGTAATTGAACAAGCACAGGCAATTGTTCTGCCACTTGACCGTGAAATTATTCATGCTATACCGATTGAATACATAGTCGATAATGAGAAAGGTATAAAGAACCCAGTTGGAATGAGTGGCGTTAAATTAGAAGCTGAGGTTCACATCGTAACTGCTGCAATTGCATCAGCACAAAATATCTATACTGCCCTGGAAAGGGCTGGATTAAAAGTCAAGGATCTTGTTCTCCAGCCGTTGGCTTCGTCTTATTCAGTTCTACAGCCTGATGAGATTGATCTTGGTGTATGCCTTTTAGACATAGGTGGAGGAACTACTGATCTCGCAATCTTTTATGATGGTGCAATTAGACACACCCAGGTAATACCACTTGGTGGCGAATATATAACGAATGATATTACTATTGGTATCCGGACTCCATATAAGCAGGCTGAGGCAACAAAAAAGAAATATGCCACCCTTTCAATAACACCAGAGGAAAAGAAAGAAGAGATTGAGGTTCCTGGTATTGGTGGTCGAAAGGACCGTTCTATTACCAAGGAGCAGCTTTATTCAATCGTCAGTCCACGAGTAGAGGAGATTTTAATGATAACTAATAAGGAGATAAAAAAGAGTGGATTTGCTGATGTGCTTGCAGCTGGTGTTGTTATAACAGGCGGTACAGCAAGACTGAAAGGTTTAGCTAATATGGCAGAAGAGGTTTTTAATCTACCAGTAAAAATTGGTATTCCTAAAAAGATTGGTGGACTTACTGATATTATTCTTGACCCGATATATGCGACTGGCGTAGGATTGATTCTTTACGGCTATGAGAAGAAGAATGTAACTTTGATTCAGAGAACAAAGGGCGTTGGTATATTTGATGCCCTTAAAAAACGATTTGAAGATTGGTTTAAAAAATATTTTTAAAAAGGAGGATGTTTATGTTGGAATTGGTCGAAGAACCAAAATATATTGCTAAAATAAAAATGATTGGTGTTGGTGGAGCAGGATGTAATACGATTAACTATGCACAGGGATATGGTATTGAAGGTGTTGAGTGTGTTGCAGTTAATACTGATGCACAGGTTCTAAAAGTGTGTGTGTCATCTGAAAAACTTCAAATTGGTCAAAATCTAACTCAAGGATTAGGTGCTGGAGGTGATCCAGAAATCGGGCGCAAGGCAGGCGAGGAATCACGAGAACAGATCAGGGATGTACTAAGAGATGCAGATATGATTTTTATTACGTGTGGTGAAGGCGGTGGAACTGGAACTGGTGTATCACCTTTGATAGCTGAAGAGGCAAAGAACCTCGGTGCGCTAGTCATCGCAGTGGTGACTAAACCTTTTGATTATGAGGGCGTATGGCGAATGGCGAACGCAGAGAAAGGGATCGAAGACTTACATGAGAACGTGGATACATTAATCTGCATTCCTAACCAGAAACTGATTGCTGTGTCGTCAAAAGAACAGTCTATAGTTGAAGCCTTTAAATTAGGCAATATGGTTTTGTTCAATGCAATAAAGGGTATTGCAGAAATGATTACCAGACCTGGTTTGATTAATCTGGATTTTGCTGATATAAGGACTGCAATGATTGAGAAAGGTACTGCAGTGATGGGATTGGGTATTGCTGAAGGAGAGAATCGAGCGATTCAGGCAGCTCAATCTGCAATCTCTTCTCCGCTGCTCGATGATATTTCAATTAAGGGCGCAAGAGGACTTCTTATTAATATTGCTGGTGGAGAAGATTTGACACTCGCTGAAACAAACGAAGCAGCTTCTTTAATTGTAGCAGAAACAGACAGTCAACCAAAGGTGATAACTGGTGTTGTCGTTGATGAGAAGCTTGGGGATAAAATACAGGTGATGGTAGTAGCAACCGGCATAAAAGAAAATGTTAAAGATGAAGCACTCGACCTTATAGGTAAAAGAGAAAATCTTGAGTTCCCAACATTCAAAAGACGCGAGGTTAAAAAAGCTGGAAAGGAACGGGTTTATAATGAAAATGACTTAGAAGTACCAACATTTTTAAGGAGACAGATAGACTGAAATTAATATGTACAAATCCCAAATTACAAATTCCAAACATATAATATAAACTGAATAAGTTTAAATATTGGAATTTAGTAATTGTTTGGATTTTAGGGCTTGGAACTTGGGATTTAACTTAATTAATAGCGAGGTATTTTTTTGAAACTGTTCAGGCTATCATAATTCAGGAGAACAAATGAGTAATATCGTTTATGATTTGCTTATCATTGGTGCTGGTCCGGCTGGGCTTACTGCAGGCATTTATGGTGCAAGAGCCGGTTTGAAGACTCTCGTTTTAGAGAAGGGATTACCGGGTGGACTTGCTGCAACAACGGATTATATAGAAAACTATCCAGGGTTTCCTGACGGCATTAAAGGTATCGAGTTAACTGAAAAGATGAAGAATCAGGTAAAGCATTTTGGAGCAGAGATCATTGGTGTTGAGGTAAAATCGATAAGTAAGACAGGGAAAAATGTAATCGTTCAGACTGAAAATAAAAAGTATGAAGTTCCTGCTGTCATTATAGCCACAGGAACACTTCCAAAGAGATTGAATATACCGGGTGAAGATACATTAAGAGGGAGGGGTATTTCCTACTGCGCAACCTGTGATGGCCCATTATTCAAAGGTAGGGATATAGCTGTAATTGGTTGTGGCAATTCAGGTCTTCAGGAAGGTAAATTTCTTCTCAATTTTGTTAAAAGTATAACATTTGTAGAATTTTTACCTTATATGACTGCTGATAGAATACTACAAGAAAAATTAAGAGATGAAAAAGCGGTAAATTTTCTGCTTAACCACATTGCCATTAGTATAAATGGCAAAGAACGTGTTGAATCAATTACCGTAGAGAATCGGGAAAGTAATAAAAAAAAGACTATTGAAGTCAGCGGTATTTTTATATATGTAGGTCTTAATCCTAATTCCGGGTTTTTGAAAAATTTTATAGAACTGGATGATTATGGATTCGTTATTACAAATAAAAAATTAGAAACATCAGTACATGGTGTGTTTGCCGCTGGTGATATTCGGGCAGAGACGATTCGTCAGGTTGTCACTGCGTGTGGTGATGGAGCCGTAGCAGCAATAAACGCCTATCATTATATTAAACACTAATAATAAATAACCACAAATTTTTATCTACACTAATTCACCCTAATATAATTAAGGCAATATAAAGCAATATATAGTGAGACAATTGAAGGCTATTGTACATAAATAAAAGTTAAGATCAGGAGGCTGAAATTTTTTCCAGCCTCCTGACCCAATAACTATAGTATGTTGTCTTACTTCAGCCAGATTATCTTTGAAGTACTTATTTTATTACCTGCCTCAACTTTGACAAAGTAAACACCCTGAGCCAGAGATTTTAGGTCTAATGAGAGTTCTCCAGCACCATTTAACATACCGTAATTTTTATTCTCTATTAGCCGACCCAATGCATCATAAACCTTAATCCGCATTGATGTTTCTTTAGCAAAACCATATTTGAATGTATATGGACGACCACGTGAAATCACAGGATATATTTTGATATCGGTTATCAGAACAGGAGAAGGCATTTCTTGAACACCAGGCCAGTTCCAATAACGATCATATGCAGTATCTGCATTAGCTTGCAAATCACTTAGATTATCACCACCAATGATTGCAAAAGCCGCAATTGCCGTTTCTCCAGGACCTAATGTAAACGGACCTGCAGAGTTGCATGTTGACCAGTCATACAAACGATTCGAAGAAGCATTCTGAATAGTTCCATCCATGAATTGAATCTTGATACTGTCGTTAGGCAAGCCAGCGGGATAAACATATAGATCGTGATCAATTAGTGCCAAGTTCGCTGCTGGGGTTGAGCGCGGAGGATCCAATATCGCTACACCTACATAGGGCGTATTCTCATACATCCAGGTCAGATTACGCGAAGCCTCTGAAGACCCCTGATTATTGCTGTAATTACCTATGTCCCAATCCATAAAGACAGCGGCATACAAATCAGTAAGTGTCTCAGTACCTTCATTGATCAGTGAGAATTTCGTGATTACAAAATCATTTGCTGTGGCATCGTCCCATGCCCAGGAATATTGAAGGCAGAGCAAACCTTTTGCTGATGGGTGACCTGAATCATCATAACGCGCTGTTGCATACTCATCTCGATTGTTCGGACCCGGCTCATACATCATAACCATTCCATTAGGTGAGATTGTTGTCTCCCAATCAGTATCATCGTTGACTGGTCCCATGTAACGGTCAACACAATAGCTGGAATCCGTACCTGCAGCAAAACCACCATAATAAAGATGAGTGCCGCTTGAGGCAGGATAGCAGAATCCATTACCTTGAAGCTGAGCTGTACTCATATAACCGAGCGCACCATAGCGTGTGACAGTCAACTTACAATTACCAACATCATGAGTTTCCCAGTCAGCGCCGGTTACTTCACCGACTATGATACTGAAGTTGCAGTTAGTCGTATAAGCGCCACCATTTGCCTCAAGATACACAATCATTGGAACTGTTGTCCCTGGTGGCATTGAACCTGATGCACTGAATTGGAAAGTCCCCTGAGCTGTTCCACCATTTGCTGCGATCGTACCATAATTAGCAACAGAATCGATTATCGTAATATCAGTGGAGGATGTTCTTAATGTCCCAGTAGCCGCAGTAGCATCCAAGTTACCATCGTTTCTTAATTCCACTGTTATATAAACGGTTTCACCCGGGTCAACTTGACCATTATTATTACCGCCACTATCATCTATTGTATCAGATGCATAAACGACATTTGGCTGTGCTTCAATTTCTATGTCACCCGTGACAACGATCGCGAACGGCTGCGGTCCTTGAGGACAATTGTTTCCATCAATCCTTACAGCCCAATAACCAGTTGAAGGTGTATTTATTCTTACACATTCTTCAACATTAAGTGTGTCATAAACACCACCAGTTACTGATTGCCCGGATGAATAGACATTTCCTTTGTACACATTAGCACCAGGATCGGTTACTGTAAGATGAAGGTCATTTATTAATTTAATGCCTGAACCAGGGGTTGCTGGATAATCAGTCCAGATTAGAGCAACCCTTATTGGTGCAGAGCCTGAGAGAACATTATACGTATATTCAACATACTGACCTGTGGAGAGTCCGGTTTCCTGGTCAATGATTGCTAATTTTTTTGTATCGCCAGAAAAGTATAAAACGCTGTCAAGATCAATCCTTCCCCAGCCAATATGATTATTAGGCACATTAGTATATCCAGTTATTGAAGGGTCTGCGCAATTAACAAGCATTGCTTTGAGTAGAGCCGCTGAGGGTGCAATTGAATCTGTTGGATTTGCTGATCCTGTTGGATACCAACCATCAGAAAAATACTGTCTTACAAGAACAGCTGCACCAGCAGCACCAGGAGACGACATACTCGTTCCTGATAGTCCCCAGTATCCTGAGTCAGTTCCGCCATAAGCAGAATAGACGCTTTGACCTGGAGCAAGTATTGTGGGTTTATACCGGCCATCCTGCGTTGGACCACGACTTGAATAGGAGTATATTGATTGATATGAAGCGCCATTGCGGCAGCCTCCTACTGAAACACAATTTTTAGCAGTTGCTGGTGGAGTAACAGTCATTGTGCCAGGACCATCATTTCCATTTGAGAAGAAAACCAGAAAATCCTGATGTTGCCACATAAACTGGTCAAGTTGAGAACATCGTGCATCGTATACACCAAAACCAGCAGATCCCCACGAATTAGATATAAATTTTACACTACCCGCAGCATTGCCATTATAGGGTAAGATGAAAAGATCATTGAGATTGGAATACATATGTATATATCCATCATTTGAACCTCCGCCATCAAGAAAGTAGATACGGCTGTCTATTCCCACACCATCACGTCCGCTCGGACTGCCCATTACATCATCATTACCACACGCAGTACCTGCAGTGTGGGTTCCATGATAAGCGATATGTGCTTCATCGCCAAAATCATTCCATCCCGCCCCCATAGTGCTTGCAGGGTGATATGCAATAATCTTTCGGTGTGTTGGATAATCACCCCAGGTTGAAATCCAGCTACTTGATGTGTTTCTAAAGGCATAGTGTGAGACTCGTATTCCACTATCGCATGTACTCAACAATTCACCGTCGCCAGTAATACCCATATCCCATATCCTGCGATTGCCTGATGAGGCGGTTTGCAAAATCCACTGGACATTGTCGTTATATAATACTGTTTCGTGCCATGGTTCTATCCAGTTAACCTCTTCGATCTGTGCAATTTCCGGGATAGATGAAAGGTCAATTTCAGCAATGATAAGTTTATCCCATTTGCTTTCAGCAGTATCAATAATCTTTGCACCAATTGTTGCTAAGAAATCAATAACTCCCTCTAATTGAACATCAGGATATAATAAAATCGTTACCCTTGAAATACCCTGCAATGTTCTGAATTCATCCTGCCCAGACACTTTATATGCAGGCTGATAGAGTCCTATCCAGTCAATGAATTCGATATGTTCAATCTCGGTTTTAGTGATTTCATTCATTTTTATTAAAAATGCGTAATTGGGAATGTAAGAATATACCTTTG
>SOIY01000141.1 GCA_004376785.1 Candidatus Stahliibacteriota bacterium
CAGGGACGTAAATTTTTGCAAAGTTGGAATTTTTTTATTATTTGGTTTTTGGTGCTTGGAACTTGGGATTTTGTCGAGCGATAGCAAGGCAATGTTATGAAGTGTCCACGATGCGGAAAAGACAGTGATAGAGTTTTAGAAACCAGAACCTCCCAAGCCGGTTCAGTAATAAGGAGACGAAGGGAGTGTGGTGATTGCCATTTTCGATTCACAACCTATGAAACAATTGAACGTATACCTCTGGTTGTCATCAAGAGAGACAAAACAAGAGAACCCTATGACCGAGCAAAACTTTTAAATGGCATTGCAACGGCCTGTCGAAAACGTCCGATATCAGCAGAAAAGATCGAGGCTATTGTTAATGATATTGAGGACAGCCTATCTGATAAATATCAAACTGAGATAAAATCCTCTGATATTGGTCAAATGATTCTGGATCTATTATTGGAATTAGACGAAGTCAGTTATGTACGATTTGCTTCGGTATATCGCAAATTTACGAATATCGATAAGTTTGCAAAGGAGTTATCGAAGATCAAAAAGGAGCGAAAAGGGAAGAGAAAACATCGTTAAGAATCGGGATATCTAAAGAGATTCCCAAAGGATTAGTATTTCAATATATTAAGAAAAGGAATGGACAAATTGTTCCTTTTGACAAATCTAAAATATCTAATGCAATTTACCTGGCTGCACAGGCAGTTGGAGGTGAAGATAAAAACCTTGCCGAAAAATTAGCAGATGAGATAACTCTATTTTTATACACTTTAAAGGGTGATAAAACACCAGAAATCGAAGAGGTTCAGGATACTGTAGAAAAAATTCTCATTGAGAGCGGTCATGCTCGTACTGCAAAGGCTTATATTTTATATAGAAAACAACGCCAGATACTGAGAAAAAAGAAACTATAGGATTTAGCCGAATGATAGTGAGGCTTATCTTATCTTACCCTTTATTAATACAAAATTATATATATAATATCTAATCTATGCAGAACACTATACAGAAAAGTTATTTTAATATTTTCAAACAATTAACCATACTTTCCTGGCCCATTATTCTGGCATTTTCAATGCAAGTGGGATATAATATTATTGATATTTTCTGGGTTGGAAAATTGGGAGCCACAGCAATCGCTGCTGTATCGCTTGCAGGAAATGTTTTTTTTATTATCCTAGCAGTGGGACAAATTTTGGGATCAGGCACTATAGCATTAGTAGCTCAATTCTATGGTGCAAAACAGATAGATAACGCAAATAACATTATAAGACAATCTTTGCTTCTCGTCTCAATTATTGCCTTGCCAGTCTGTATTTCAGGTTTTATCTTCGCAAAACAAATCATGTTTTTGCTCGGCGGTCAGGCTGATGTACTTATAATAAGTACAAGCTACTTGAGAATTATTTTCATTGGATTCTTTTTTCAATTAATATCATTCACTATAAATTACGCCTTCCGTGGCATCGGCGACATGAAAACCCCGATGAAGATTATGTTAGTTGCAACAATTATCAATCTTATTCTCGATCCGTTATTAATATTCGGCTTGGGTTTTTTTCCAAGACTTGAAGTACAGGGCGCAGCAATTGCAACTGTAATTGCAAAATGTGTAAGCTTTTTATTTGGATTTATTATCTTAATTAGAGGAAGATCGGGAATCAAATTAAATATTTTTAAAAAATGGTACTTAAAAACCAAAGTTATAAAAACTATTTTAAGTGTAGGTATACCTGTTGGAATCTCATATGGTTTAATGGCATTCAGCAACATGGCAGTATTTAGGATTGTGTCGTCATTCAGCGAATATGCCCTTGCTGCATTAGGTATAGGTATTCGGATTCTGCAGCTGGCAAGCCTTCCAGTTGTAAGTATCGGTATTGCCACTACTACACTTGCAGGGCAAAGTCTTGGTGCCCGTGATATTAAAAAGACAATGCAGATTGGTAATATCTCCATGTTATTCAGCACGGCAATCACGATATCCTTTGGTATTATCTTTGTTACCAATGCAAAATTTCTGGTCAGTATCTTCACTCAAAATCCTCAGGTCATAAATTATGGTCTTCAATTTATGCAGATAGTGTCATTATATTTAGTGTTTATTGGCATAACTATGAGCTTAACTGGTGTTTTCAGAGGAGCAGGTGATACATTGCCGCCAATGTTTGCTGGTTTATTTAAACTTGCACTGCTTATTGCACTTGCAATTCTTTTTTCACAAAATTTAGGAATGGGTATAACCGGTGTATGGTGGGCAATATTTATATCCTATAGTATTGAAACTATAATAATTACAATCTGGTATGCAAGTGGCAAATGGCACAAGAAAGGACTCGGGCTCTTAGACAACATAAATACAGTACATAAGTAGTCAGTCAAACTGTCTACTGACTACTGTCTATTGTCTACTCCATTAATTTAACTGTTAGCAACCCTATTAACAAACCCAGTGCTGCACCACCAATCACGTCTGTCGGGTAATGCTTGCGCAGATAGATTCTTGAAAAACCAACGACCGCTGCATACAGGTAAAGAGGTACCCTATACTTTGGGTAATGGTGCGAATATATCACAGCCTGGGTAAAAGCACATGCTGTATGGCCTGATGGAAAAGATGAATCCCATCTTTCATACTCTCCCCCGGGTCTTTGGCGATTTATTGTGTACTTTAATGGGAATAATGCAACATAGTTACCAATAAAGCCGATAATACCCTGTTTGGCAACATCCTCTTCCCCATTTATATATAATGCTACTGGTGGCACAACGTTAAATGGTGGATATGACACAATGTTTACACCCTGCATAAAACAATCCATTGGTTTTAAATGCCAATCTTCACTAATTATTGTATAAATATTTTCTTCTAAATTGCATACAGCCTGAGCAAAGATAAACAGTAATAACAT
>SOIY01000252.1 GCA_004376785.1 Candidatus Stahliibacteriota bacterium
TTTTAGTTTATTATTTGTCGGGCCGTACAGAAAGACTATTACGACTGTTGCCTTATCTATTTTTTTCTTAAAAAAATTGCCAAACTTTAATTTTATTTTTTCTGATTGGCCTGAAAAAAGAACAATTAACCAGGAGAATATGAATCTGAATGGATCGGCTTCAATACCAACTGCCCTTGCGCCAAATCTTTTTGCTGCAGTAATTACAATTCTACCATCTCCACTGCCCAAATCATACACAATATCATTTTCATTAACCTGCGCCATATCCATTATTTTATATACCTTATCCATTGGCGTAGGGTCATAACCAGCACCGAGCACTAAGGTCCAGTATTTCCAAATTATATAGAAAATAAAAACAATTGCCAGGGTAAGTAAGAATTGCATAGTTAAACGTATAAAGAAGCAACAAGGGAACTTGTTGCACTCCAAAATTTCATTATTTCTTCAGATATCTATTGATGAATTTCAGGATAAATTCAAGCCTCTTTTCGCGACGTCGCGGTGAGCCATGTCGTGACAGACCGTGTGGTTCTAATGGAAAACGCACCATTTCAACATCCCTTTTGAGTAGCTTGAGCGCAACAAAAAGTTCTTCTGCCTGAGATATTGGACAACGGTGATCCTGTTCACTGTGGATTATGAGTAGAGGTGTCTTCATATTCTTAACATATTTTAAAGGCGACATATTCCAGTAAAACTGAAAATTCTTCTTTTCCCACCAATAACCTTTAAATTCCTTAGGGAGTCCAAATCCAAAATCAGAGGAGAAAAATGAAAGCATATTAACAACACTCCTCATGGTAACTGCTACTTTAAACATATTTGTATGCCCGATTATCCAGTTGGTCATAAATCCGCCATAACTACCGCCCATTACGCCCATTCTCTTTCTATCAATATATTTACGCTTTGTTAACAACCTTACTGCCTTCATTATATCTTTTGTATCTGGAATGCCCCATCTGTTATGCAAAGCTTTAGCAAATTTTTCTCCATACCCCTGGCTGCCATGTGGGTTTGAATAGAATACGACGTATCCATTTGCAGCGAGAACCTGGAATTCATGAAAAAGGGAATTGCCATATGCTGCATAGGGACCGCCATGGATCTGAACAATCAAGGGATATTTCTTTTTCCTATTAAAATTAGGCGGTTTCAATATCCAGCCCTGCACTTCATCACCTCTATCACCCTTGAATCTGAGCTCTTCAGGTCGAACTACACGATGTGTTTTGAAATAGCCTTTATTAAAATCGGTTAACTGCTTTCTTTTACCATGTTTCAATATATAGAGATTCCCCGGGTCAACTGCATTACTAATAGCCAGAGCAAAGGTATTTTTCCCATTATGATCAAAAGCATAAATCATCTCATTATCACCGAGAACCTTTATTAGTTTTTTCTTCTCAACATCTATCCCATGCAATTTTGAATCACCGTTATCTACGATATTATAATATATGAATCGACCATCTTCTGAAAATACTGGCAAATTGCGCGCATAATGACCTAAATCATCAACGATGAAACCAGAGAATGTTTGATCAAAAGATTTTGTTAAATTTACAACTTTACCACTACGCACAGGAACTAACCACAGATAATCATTTCGCCAACCAAACCATTGCTCAGGATATTGTCTGCCAATATATGCAATAGAACGTCCATCAGGAGAGAATACAGGTAACCCTTTGGGCCCTGCTGGTGTTGTTACCTTTTTCTCTTTTTTCCCGTTAATATCAATAACATAAATATCATCATATTGTAATCTTTCTTCATAGTTTTTTTGACGGTTTGTAATAAACACAATTTTTTTGCCATCCGATGATATACTCGGGCTTGCATCGCCGTTTTTACCAAAAGTCAATTGCTTCATCTTCCCTGACCTCACACTGACCTTCCAGATATGAGGCTTTTCTTCTGACAGCATACCCTTTCCATCAAGTTTATACCACATATTTTTTACATGATAATACAACGGTGGTTTACCCTTTTCTGGAATTCTTTCTTTGTCTTCTTTCTTTACAGTAAAATCACAGATAATATGTTTACTATCAGGAGTCCAAGCATAGCTTCCGAAAAATCCTTTTGCATCAGTAACTGCATATGCCTCACCCCCATCTGCCGGTATAGCCCAGATATTCTGCTTTGGCTCACCTTTTTCTATATCAGTCTTGATAAATGAAATGAATTTGCCATTGGGCGACCATTTAGGATTCCTAATATTCTTATTACCTCTGATAAAATGATGTTTTTTGCCATCTTCTGTAATTACATATAGATTTGAAAAATATTTATTTTTTTTCTTGTTCATCCATTCTACAGTATATGCAATTTTTTTACCGCAAGGAGAAAGTGCAATCTCCCTTAAAAATTTTATTTTATACAAATCCTGAATTTTTATATAACCTCTTTTCATAAATACTCCTTATACAAACACATACTATTAAAAAAAGTATTCTGCTTTTTACCAATTAGTTAAAATTTTATTTACCAGTCTATCAGCAGTTTTCTTAATTGCTACATTAATCGCTGTTTCTTCTTCTGAAGCATAGGTTGCCCAATCTGAAACATTCCCTTCCCAGAATACTTCATTCTTAACTCTATCAACACAACGGACAGAAAATTTTACCGTGATTTTATACTCTATAACTGTTTGGTCACTCGTATAAGTGTATGGATCTTTGGAAAAACCTGTAACCTTACCTTCAATTACGATATCTGCACTGTTTTCATCAACAATACGCAAGTTTGAACCTCCACGGAATGATTCAATAGTAGCAGTAGTTGCTTTTTCATCAAGCCCAACCTTAAAAGTCTGATTTTCAAAAAGTTTAATATGAACTTTTTGCATATAGCTCGGCAATAATGAACGGGTTGAATAACCGCAGCAAGA
>SOIY01000028.1 GCA_004376785.1 Candidatus Stahliibacteriota bacterium
ATTGTGAGGTGGTTCTTGACCCTTCAATTTCATTCCCCTCGATATACTCGGGACAGGCAGGATCGAATAGTAAAATAGGTTATTTTTCGAGCGAGCGAAGCGAGTCGAGAAGTACATCTTGGTTGAGATTGCTTCGTCTCCCTCGACAAACTCGGGATTCCTCGCAATGACGGGGAGAAAGGCTCCATGCAATGACATTTTTTTTCATTGCGAACCAGTAAAGTTTCGATTATAATCGAAGGCTATTGATAGAAGTCAGGAAAATGTTATTTTACTATTACGACCCGCTGTTTTTTATCGCCCACAATAACGTGATATATGCCTGCGCTTGAAGGTTTGTAATTCAGTTTATCTGCAAAAGCCTCGTAGATTTTGCGGCCAGTTATGTCAAAAACCTTGATCACGCTCGGTGCAGTAAGCTCCATTTCAATTGTCCTGCTGATCGTACTGATGTTTTCAATAAAGATTTCTTTAATAGTAAATTCCTCACATCCTGTTACTGTATTCTTCTGAATTATCCAGGTTTCCGGATCTATTGTAATATCTATTGGTTCTTGAGCAAGTAAGAACTCAAAGTGATGAGATACTTGATCTATTGCTAAAGTAATGATCGTATCGCCGCTTGGATAATCAACACCTATTGGCAGGGGCATATGAAATACTGATGGTCCGAGGGATTGGACCTGGGTAATATCTAATATTAAACGCCAATCTGGTGATTCATATACCTTACCCCATGCAACATCATAATCAGGATAACCCATATCATATACCCATTCATCAAAGAACCAGTCATAATCATCAGCCAGAACTTGATTCATGATTTGATTTAAATCATCACTTGAGGCAGTTTTGTATGCAAATGAATCGCGGTAGGTTGCAAGAAGGTTTAACCAGGTATTATCATCACCACATAAATATCTTATCATATGGCAAAGCCAGGCTCCTTTACAATATGTATGCCCCCAGCTAAAGATATAACTTGGAGGAGGGTCATAAATCGGATGGGGAAAGGACGCCTCGGCACTAAAATATGAATTTCTGCGCGAAACCATTGTATTTATAAAATTCTGGTGTCCTTCTAATCGTTCTAAATAGAGTGCATCAGAATATGTTGCAAAGCCTTCATTAAGCCAGACATTAGCCCATCCAAAACAAGTAACCATATCACCCCACCACATATGAGACATCTCATGCGCAAAAAGATAATAATCGTAACTAGTAAAGTAATTACGATGGATTGAACTCATTGTTTGATGTTCCATACCAGCATAAGAAAAATTATAAAGGATGTCCATACCATATCGCTCAAATGGATAATCACCATACAAAGAATCATAAAAATACATCATATCAGTTGTTAAGGAAAAGGCGGTTGGTGCGTAGATTGTATCAGGAATCCAGAAAAAATAGCTAATCTCTACGCTATCACCAGGTGAAGGATAGAACCAGTCTGAATAGGTTGTGTAAATACTCGAGGCAAAATGAATCAGGTATGGAGCAATTGGATAAGTGTGTTTCCAGTGATATGTTGCTTTATCCCCAACGACTTCTTTACCCATATATTCACCTGTAGCACATGCAGTAAAGGTATCAGGTACTGTGATATATAATTCTACACCATAATCTGCTTTATCCCATAAACGATCATAACAGGGCATCCATTTTCTGGTGCAGAAAGGACATCCTAAGGTATAGGAACTTGGTATAGGATATTGATAAAAATAATATCCCATACCCCCGGAAACAGTACCGCTATACCCAACCATTATATCAAAAGAATCCCCCTGATTATAAGGATTAGGCAGATTCACGTACAGCGTTTCATAATTGTGATTATATGAAGCAGTAATACCATCTACTTTTAGCGAATCAACATTCAAACCAAGGAGATGCAGATCAGCTACAGTTAAATTATCCTCATTGCTCCTGGCTGAAATTGTCACAGCACCTTCCAGATAACGTGAATCCATTGGCAACTCGATTTCAATAAGGTAATGAAGGACATCATAAGAATGTGTAGACTCTGCCCTTATTGGTTCGGGATAGAATACCTGTTTATTGTCGATATTTAAAAAAGATTGAGTTACTAGAAATAACATAATAATATTCATAATTCCTCCTTTGTATAATTATAGGTATTCACTGTGTAATGTCAACATACGTAAAGATGGATGATGGGTTTGGGCTTGGATGCGGGATAAAATATGGTTGATGGGTATGGGTTTAGAAGCGGGATAAGGGAGGGACTGTCTACTGAATACTACCTACTACCAATATGAGTTCTCTCAATATCTCTGCTACTGTTGAGCCCGAGGCATAGGGTGTAGCAGCCAAGGGATTGTATTCTACAATATCTGCACCAATTATCTTTTTATTCTTCAATAATAATAATGAATCAATCAATTCTTTATAAGAAATCCCTCCGGGTTCTGGAGTAGATACTGCTGGCAAAATACCAGGATCTAAAATGTCAGTATCAATCGACAGATAGATCGGTTCTTTAATTTTGTCGATAACTGAAGATAATGAATCAAATGCCTTAAATTTATAAAGATTTTTATTATATTCAAATTCCTCTTTTGTTCCAGAACGAATACCAAATTGATAAATATTATTAATACCCACAATCTCACTTACCCTGCGCATAGTTGTGGCATGACAGATTTTTTCTTCAAGATATTCATCACGTAAATCACAATGCGCATCAAATTGAATCACTGAAAAGTGAGAATATTTTTGTTTAAATGTTTTAATAACAGGCAGTGTAATAGTATGCTCACCGCCAAGAAATATAAAATGTTTTTTGTTATCAAAAATATCCTCAATTATTTTTTGGCTTTCTAAAAACCAATCTTTTTTACTGAATTGAAGATCTTCAAGGTCACATATCTTCAGGTCTAAAAGGCTCTTATTCTGATAAGGAGAATAATCCTCAATGTTTTCAGAACACAATCTTATGAAATGAGGTCCAAATCGTGAGCCAGGAATGAATGAAGAGGTTTTGTCAAAAGGAAGACCGAGTATAATTACATCTGCATTTTTATAATTTGAATTAGAATAATAAAGCTTCATTATTTCACCCTCCTCCTCTGAAACAAATTCAGGGCAGGCTTAATCCTCTTCCTGCAAGGGAAAGGGAAAAGAAACAGGGGATTGAATATTTCGAATTTAGAAATTTGAATTTGTTTAGTATTTAGAATTTCGGATTTAGGGTTTGTATTCAAACTATGCTGCTTCGGCATAGCCCAGGGCGCCTGCCATGGTAATTACTTTAATGGGACAGACCTCAAAACATCGACCGCAGCCAATACATTTGTCTTTGATCACTACATGTCTTTTACCTGGTTCACCTTCAATAGCCTTAAACTGACAAACCTTTACACACTCTGCACAGCCATCACACTGCGAAGAAATTATAGCATAGGGTCGTGCCTTTGCCCGATCAACAAATGATTTTGTTGGACATTTATTAAAACAGATTCCGCAGGAAACACACTTTTCAAAGTCCATATTGGGAAGATTCCCATCCATTGCAATTGCGCCTTCATGTGGACAGACCTTAACGCAAAGAGTACAGCCAATACAGCCTACTTTACAGGCATTCTTAACAGCCTTTCCTTTATCCCGAGTTTTGCAGGCTAAATAGATCAGTTGTGAGCGAGGTATTAACTCCAGGACATGGCGTGGACATTCCTTAACACAAATACCGCACGCAGTGCATTTATCTGGATCAACAATTGGCAAATGGTTTTGCCCCATTTTTATTGCTCCAAATGGACAGATAGTTACACAGTGTCCTCCACCAAGACAACCATATTCACATGCCTTATTACCTCCCAGAAGAATGTAATTACTGCGACAATCACCTGGACCCACATATTTAAATTTCTCAACTGCCTCATTCCAACCACCCCTGCATCTTAAGACACAAATCTGTGGTTCGGTCTCTTCAACTTCAACACCTAAGACTTCACCAATTTTCTTGGCAGTTTCTGAACCGCCTACAGTACAGAGATTCGGAGAAACTTCATCAGTTTGTGCAGCAAGGGCATGGGCATATGCTTCACAACCAGGAAAACCGCAGGCACCACAATTTGTACTGGGCAGAAGTTCCCTTATCTTCTTTTCTTTTTCGCTCACCTGGACAGCAAGCTTCTTAAATGCAATAGCCAGAACTAAACCAAAGAGTAAACTCAATCCACCCAAGCCAATGACCGCTTTTAAAATTCCAATTGTCTCCATACTCGGGAATTATATGTATTTTTCTTGCTGTGTCAATATGGCGAAGAAGTGTGGTACGTTTAAAGGCATCTTTCTCAATGTCTCTCTCGACATCGCAGTCTCGAGACAAGATGGAATTTCGAAATGAGACAGCAACCCGCCCCGTGAAATACAAGAAATTGTATGTTTGTTATTATTTCACAGGGCCCGTATGATTTTTTGGCTCGGGTGACTACATTGTCTTTTTACGGTTATACTAACTCCTGCCGCTACCTCATCTTTTCCTTACCGCTGAGAATCCTTTGTTCAAATGGTGAGGACCGGATGTTTGAAAGCTCTTTGTTTGCCTGGACTATTATTTCATTACTTTTCTTATTCTCTTTATAAAGAGTTTCATAAGCCTTTGCCCCTGCAATCTTGCCTTCTAACATTGCAGTCGATGCCTCTTCTATACACGCCAGATCTCCACATACAAAGATATGCGATTTAGAGGTCATCATATTTTCATTATGATATGGAACATTGCCGCCCAGTTCAGGAACATAATCTATGCGGCATCCTGCCTGGTATAACAGCTCACACAGAGGAGAAAGGCCAATTGCAATCAGAATCATATCGCACTCTATAGTCTTCTCAGTTCCCTTAAGGTTTTCAAATTTATCTCCCACCTGAGTAATGACTGCTGCTTCCACGCAATCCTTACCCTTTGCCTGGATAATTGTATGTCTGAGGTATATGGGTACACCAGCCCGCTTTATTTTTGCAGCATGGACATAATAACCACCGATCTTATCAAGAATTTCAATAATTGCCGCAACTTCAACACCAGCTTGTAGTAATTGATAAGGAACAATCAACCCGATATTACCTGAACCTATAACCAACGCTCTCTTTCCTGGCACTACTCCATATACATTCATCATAGTTTGAACTGCACCAGCACCATATACTCCAGGCAGATCAGAATTTTCAAAAACAAGCATATTTTCGCTAGCACCAGCAGCAAAAATATATATTTTTGCTTTTATTGGAAATAATTTATCTTCTTTTAATACACCAAGTGTATCATCATCATAATAACCAACAACAGTGGCATTATTCAAAACATCAATTTTTAACTCATCAACCATATCAGTCAATATTTTTGCTATATCTATACCCCTTACACCACAGTAATGAGCTTTGGATCCGAAAAACTTATGTGTCTGTTTGATTAATTGACCTCCAAGTACTGGGTTATCATCAATAATTATTACGTTAGCATCCAACTCTTTAGCAACAATACCTGCCTCTAAGCCAGCAGGTCCGCCACCAATAATACAAATATCGAAGTTTGGAAATTTAGAAGATGAGAAGTTTTGAATGTTTTTTTGGGATCTTGGGTCTTGGTTCTTGGTGCTTGAATTCATTGCTTCTGTCCTTTTCCTTTTTGCCGACGAACTCTCATACCTGATCTTAGCGGCTCCATACAGACCATTACATTAGAGTTACCGTCAACTTCCATAAGACAGGACGAACATTTACCAACTGCGCAGAAGAATCCTCTTGGCCGATTATATCGCTCTGAAATACTCAGTACCCTGATACCTGCTGCATGTAAGGCAGCAGCGATCGGAAGTCCCTCATATCCTTCAATTTCTTTATCTTCAAAATAAAATTTTACCTTTTTACCTCGTTTAAATTCTAAAATGGGATGTTCGGTTATATAGCCCTTCATGATGAACCTGATGTTGTTCGGTTAAATCCTAATTTCGAAATCCTTTACCCTGTGAAATACAGTCTTCCTTTAAGGATTCTATCTTCACTAACTTTGATTGTTTTCCTTTTTCATTTTCCATAATTAGATTACTCCTATTTCACGGGGTGAACAATATCGAAATTTTTATGACCGAAATCCAAAAACCATTATTTTAGTCGTATCTTAAAGAAAAAAAGACGCTGTGTATGTTTTGAATATTTGAATTTGGGTATTCTAATTTGTTTAGCATTTAGTGCTTCGGATTTAGGATTTAAAGAAATTAACTGCATTTTTAAAAATGTATAAGCCATCACCGATCTTATTAAACCGTTTCCTTGTATGATTAGGATGTTGCAGATAAGAGATATGCCGTTCAGGATGAGGCATTAAACCCAAAATTCTACCGGTCTTGTCTGTAATTCCGGCAATATTCAAAACCGAACCATTTGGATTAAACGGATATTTAGCATCCACGCCATTTTTATCAACATATTGAAAAACTATGTGGCTTTGCATTTTTTTTAGTGTCTCAGCATCTTTTACTACAAATTTCCCCTCGGCATGAGCAACTGGTAGGATTATCATAGATTTAGTACCTTTTGTAAATACAGACCGCTCATTATAAACCTTTAAATATACCCAACGGTCTTCAAAGCGTTCAGAATCATTGGTTACGAGACTCACAGATTGCTCCTCAAAAGGATCGCTAAAAGAGGGCAGTATTCCACATTTAACCAAAACCTGAAATCCATTGCAAATGCCTATTATTAACTTTCCCTTTTCAATAAACTCTGAAATTTGTTCGCGTAATTTAAACTTAATCTCATTTGAAAGAATCTTCCCGGCTGAAATATCATCGCCATAAGTAAAGCCACCTGGCAAAGCAATAATTTGGTAAACGGATAAATCTTTGTTTTTTATCTCATCAATGTAAATACATTCAGCAACTGCACCGGCTAGATCAAAAGCATATGCCGTTTCAACGTCACAATTTGTGCCGGCAGTGCGAACAACTAAAACCTTTGGTTTCATCGCACCACTTTATTTTAGAATAATCTTTCTTCCGTCGGCAGCTGCTTGTATATTTTTACCTGGATATTTGTTTCTGAGGTCTTTAAGAACTTTATCAATAAATTTATCAGTACTGGCATGATCGTGATGGGTAAATATGATATTTTTTACACCCGCATCTTTGGCGAGTTTCATCACCTGACTATGGGTGGAATGCCCCCATCCTATTCTCTGTTCATAAATTTCATCACCGTATTGAGCATCGTGTATAAAGAAATTAACACCTCTAATAAAATCGACAAATTTTTCATAGGGGGTATTATTGTTTTGTGCAAAAAGCTCGTTGTCTGTTAGAAAGGCAAAACTATTTTTTTTCTCAGTAAACTTAAGTCCATATGTGTAATCAGGATGATTGTTAACAATAGTTTCAATTAACAAATCTCCAATTTTCATCCTGTTTTTTAATTCCTTAAAAACAATCTTTGATGGTAATTCTGAAAGCGCTACAGGAAAATAGGGTTTGGTCATTTGATAAATAAGAGCATTTTTTGCTGTCACATCTTTTTTATGTCCGTAAATGTAAATCTCGGATTTTTCAAAAAATATAGGTGCAAAATATGGAAACCCCTGAATATGGTCCCAGTGATAATGTGTAAATATTAGATGAATTGTATCTTTTTTATTTTCAATTAAATAATTACCTAACTCTCTTATTCCAGTACCGGCATCAATTACTATAGCATCGCCAGAATTTGATTCAACATAAAAACAGGTTGTATTACCGCCATATTTCTTTGTCTCTTTATTCGCTACAGCAACTGAGCCTCTTGTACCGTAAAATTTTATAACCATCTACTGTTTTCCCTCTGGTTTCTTTTCCTCTGTTTTCTGCGACATCTTGCAATTTCCTTCAAAGAAAACACCTTCCTGAACAATTAATCCTCGACAGATAACATCTCCAAGCATATTGGCGCCACTTTGAAATTCAACAAGCTCCTTAACATTAATATTACCCTCAATCCTTCCTCCAATAATCGCTGTTTTACACCGTATACTGCCTTTTATAGTCGAATCTTGACCAAGTATTAAACAGTCTTTTACTGACACATTACCTTTTACCGTACCATCAATTTTAGTAGAGCCATTAATATTAATATCACCATTTACAGTTGTCCCTTTTCCGAGCACGCTATCAATTTTCTCTTCCTTTGTCATTTAGTCCTCCCTTTGCTTTCCGATATCACATTAATATATATTATACCTAAAATTTTATTTAAGTCAACATCCAAATTTCAAAAATAGCGCCAACGGGATTTGAACCCGTGATCTTCGCCTTGAGAGAGCGATGTCCTAGGCCACTAGACGATGGCGCCGTGGCACATTATAAATAATTTTGCAGGAATGTCAACTATCTTTTTAACCAATACTGTCCACGAATAATATGCTTTACAATAGGTCAAATTTTACTATAATGTGTACATGGAGCTGTCTGTTATTATCCCTGTCTACAACGAAGCCGACAATATTAAGAGAATTCTCTCAGCGGTTGAAAATGTGAAAATTAACAAAGAAATTATTGTTGTGGATGATTTTTCCACTGATGGAACAAGGGAATTTTTAAGAAAAAAACAAGGGATCAAACTTGTTTTCCATAAGAAAAATATGGGAAAAGGAGCAGCTATTCGTTCTGCCTTGAAAATTGTATCTGGCGATTTCGTTATTATTCAAGACGCTGACCTGGAATATTCCCCAAATCAATATACAAGATTATTTAAGCCTATCAAAGAAAACAGCACAAAGGTTGTCTACGGTTCACGAATTTTGGGAAAAGGTGTCTTTTTAAAATCGAGTTATTATGCAAATCGGTTTTTAACACTATTAACAAACGTGCTCTTTAATGGCCATATCACAGACATGGAAACCTGTTACAAAATGATAGAAACTAAGTTATTAAAAAACCTAAATTTAACTTCATCGCGATTTGAGATTGAGCCAGAAATTACCTGTAAAATCCTGAAAAGGAAAGAAAAAATTGTTGAATTACCGATCACCTATAAAGGACGTAAAAAGGGTAAAAAGATTGGGGTAAAAGATGGAATACAGGCGATTTGGAATCTTATAAAGTGGAAATTCCGAAGATGAAGGTTTTATTTGTCACCACTGCTTACAAACGTTTTAAAGGAGACATCATAACCCCATGGCTTACCGAGCTCATAATCCGGTTAAAGGACCAAGGTATCGATGTCGACGTCTTTACCTCGTCTTACAGAGGCCTGTGTGATCAGACTCTTGATAGAATCAGAATCCATCGCTTTCGGTATTTTTTCAAGAAATTCGAAGATCTTACCCATGATGAGACTG
>SOIY01000316.1 GCA_004376785.1 Candidatus Stahliibacteriota bacterium
CTTTGCCTTTGATCATCTTATCCCTGCACTTCTTGAGCATCTCCACTTCTTTCTGGCTGCAGCCGGTTATGCCTATCCGAGCAGAACCGCCTCGTTTGCCATGATAGTCAGAACCACCAGTTATTAATAAACCATTTTTCAAGGCAACTTCAGACAATTTCTGCTGATATCTTAAGGTGTGATCTGGATGCCATATCTCAATGCCTAAAGCACCATCCATGATTAATTGATATAGAATTTGTTCATCCTTTGTGATTCCTGGATGCGCAATTACAGGAACGCCTTTACATTTTTTTATTTTCTGCATCACCTCTTTGGCATCAACACTCTTTTTAGGCTCATAATATGGCGAATGGTAACCAAGATACCTTGCGAATGCTTCGCTTATTGATTTAACATACCCATTTTCCAATAGAACTTCGGCAATATGTGGCCTTCCTAACGAACAATTTTTAGCAACCACCTTTATCTGTTCAAACTCAAGCTTAATATTATCGCAAGATAATTTTTGTATAATCTTTTTTACTCTTTTAACACGATGTTTTTTAAAAGATTCTAAATATTCAAGTAGATCAGCATCCTTGTAATCAATATAATAACCCAAGATATGGATATCTAAATCACCAATATTTGAACTCATCTCGACTGCCGGAATAACTTCTATTTCACCTTCAGCTAATGCAATCATCTCCTCCACACCAGATACAGTATCATGATCAGTTATGGAGATTACTTTAAGTTGTAATTCCTTACTTACTTTTATAATTTCAAAAGGGGCTAACGAACCATCAGAATATATTGAATGAATGTGAAGATCAGCATAGCATTGATTTTGTGTGAAAAAGGAAGTTGCTCCCAAATTTCTTTTAGTCAACTTCGTCTTGATGTAAGTCCGAGATCGTAACTTACGTCGTCGACTATTTTTTCGTCAATTATGTTTCTCTTCAGAAGAAAACCTTCTAACAAAGCATTATCACATATTGCATTTATTGTACGAGGAATGCCTTTTGAATACGTATATATATTCTTCATCGCCTCTTTAGTAAACAAAGGTATAGAACGCCCAGCCACACGGAGACGGTGAACAATATAGCTGGTAGCTGCTTTCTCATCAAACGCCTCAAGGACACAACGGACAGCAATCCGTTGATACAAAGGCGGGTCAAGTCGCAAATAATCTTCCATTTCTGGCAGACCGAATAAAATAAAGTTTAATAGTTTACCACGCTCTGATTCAAGATTAAGCAAACCTCTTATCTCCTCCATTATCTCTTTTCTCTGTAGCATATTGGCTTCATCGATTAAAATTACAATCTTCTTATTTTCATCAGCGATTTCAAGAAGGCGATGGTAAACCGCAGTAATTATTTCTATCTTATTTTCAGACTCAACAGGGGTTTCTAACATTAAGGCTATTTTCCTTAAGAACCATAAAGAGGTAATCTCTGAATGTATAATTATTAATAGAGTTGCTTCTACTCCGTTGTTTATAAGCTGATCCAATAGGCGTCTTGATAAAGTGGTCTTACCTGTACCAACAGCACCAATAAGAAGTGCTAATCCCTTTTCAGTTTCAACAGCATGAGATATTTTAACCAATGCTTTTGAATGTTGTGGCGAATCATAATAAAATTTTTCGTCAGTGGAAAAACTGAAGGGGTGTTCTTTTAATTTATAAAAAGTCTCGTAGCCCATATCTATTCCATTATAAATAAGTAATCTTTGATTTTTTAGTCTTCACTTTACGTGTTGTACTCACTGATTTTAAATCTGGTTTTTTCTTCTGTAGCTTTCCTGCTTTAGTCATCTTAAGCTTTTTCTTCAATATAGCAGTGAATTTACTTACTTTTTTCGTTAGCTCTGGAACTGTTTTATCAATCTTATAAGCGTTATAATAACATTGTAGTGCTTCTTTCATCTTGTTTTTCTTTTCATAACAGTTACCAAGAAGAAAATGAATACCGAAATATTCTCGTTGTGGGTGATTTGTTATTTTAAGTCCCTCATTTAAAACTTTAATTGCGTCTTCAATCTTACCACGTTCTAAAAAACATGAACCAATCATTTCAAGCGCTTTAAATTTAAGTTCGCCATCTTTTGCAGCTATCTCAAATTCCTCAATTGCTTCCTGATAAAGACCCATCCCTTTGTAGGCAACACCAAGATCATAGCGTGAGTGGAAGTCTCCTTCTCCAACTGATTCGAAAACTTCTCGCCGAAACTGTGATATTAATTCTTCAATGCTATAGAGACTATCGGGTTTTTTCTCGCCAGCTAATTCGGTCCTCAAAACCTCACCCAGGTCAACGAAATCCTTAGGTTGTCCAAATGCCGCAAACATTTCATTTGCAGTAGCATTTTCTGGATCAATCTTCAAAATTCTCTTATATAAATCTTTTGCTTCACTTTTTGCATCTCTGCGGTTCAATGATTCAGCTAAGTCGAGCATAGAATTAATTAGTAGTTCTTTATCATCTTTGATTTTGGCAATTTCAACCATGTGCTGGCGGGATTTTAAATCAAAAGGTCTCAACCCAGCGATTTTTTTATTCAAAGTTAACGCTGTATCATAATCCTTTATTTTCCATGCCTCTTCTGCAGCGCTTCGAAAACAGTCTATTGCTTCTTCTTCAGAACCCAGATTTTGATATAGCTTCCCCAATTCAATTGTCTTATCAATCTCTGACAATTCTTCAAGTGATTCCTCTGTCACAACCTCTTCCTCTATCGCTGATCTGCTATCATCCTTTAATAACTCTGCTATCTCAGGAGAAACAATTTCGTCAATGTCGAGGTCTTCTTCAAACTCCTCTTTTTCCTCTTCGATTTTCGCACCAGTGGTTTTCTCTTCTACTTTCTCTTCAACCTCAATGGTTCCTTCCGCCTCAATCGCCTCTCTCAATTTTCCCCGTTTGCTCTCTATTGCGTGTGCTTCCTTTAAAAGTTCTGCGCCTTTTTCTTTTTTACCAACTTTTTCATATATAGCAGAAATTGTCTCGAGAATTTTTGGATTGCCTGGCACTAACTCTTTAATCGTATTATAGGCATTAAGGGCAGATTCAAGATCATCTTCCTTCATCTTCCTCTCGGCGAACTCTAAAAAATAATTAGCAGCTTCACCGCGCTGATCTAATTCTTTATGAAGCTCACCCAATAATGCATAAACTCCAACTTGCTCTTTACTGAGCCTCAGAATTTTTTTACATAAAGCAATGGCATTTGGGTAATATGTTTCTTCCTTAAAAACCCTGGCTCCCTTTTCGTATATTGTCAGAGCGTTGGCTTTCCGATTGGTCTTTATATACAGATCACCAAGTTTATTGAATAATGAACCCTCCTCAGGAAAATCTTGGATTGCCTTTTCTAATTCGGCTATTGCTTTTTCTTCATCGCCCATTGCTTCAAACTCAGCAACCTTTCTTTTCACCTCACCAAGTTCAGACATTATTCAAGCTTTAATCCTAAATTTGTAATTACTCGTTCTATTACAGGTTCATCAATATCCTGTTTTCTCTGAACATATCCTTCTAATAAAGCATTGTCACAAGTGATATTTACAAGTCTAGGCCTCCCATCTGAGTAGCGACAAATAAGATCAATTGCGCGTGGCGAAAAAATATCACGGGTTGCACCAGCAATACTGAGACGATGATTGATATATGCCCTTATAGTCTCACTACCCATAGATTTCAATTTCACCTTAACTGCAATACGTTGGTGTAGGGCACGATTTGATGCAAGATATGACTCAAGGTCAGGCAAACCGCTGAGAATAAAAGAAATTAATCTGGTATCTGCAATTTCGAGATTCAACAAACCCCTTATTTCCTCTAATATTTCAGGGCTTTTAATCTTGTTTGCTTCATCAATAATGATAACAGTTTTTTCGTTTCGACGATATATCTCATTGAGTCGTCGGGATATTCGATTTATTATCTCGGTTGTGGAAGATCCAAAATCCCTTAGCCCAAGCAGGTTTGCGATCTTTGCAAAGAACCATCCTGAAACAAAATCAGAATGGGTTAAAACAATTAATCCAACCTGGTAATTACCCATCGAATACAATTCACTTAATATTTTACGCGACAGAGTCGTTTTACCTGTTCCAATATCACCTAAAAGTACTGCCAATCCCCTTGTTCCACGTGCTGCATGCATTAAATATTCTCGCGCCAGGGCATGCTGAGGAGAATTAAAATAAAATTTCGGATCAGGATGATTAGCAAATGGTTCATCTTTAAAGCTGTAAAATTCCTGGTATCCCACTTATCCTCCCATTTTAGAGAAAAGCAATGTTCTCACCCTCTATTTTCTCATCATCAAGTATTTCTTCTGGCAATTTTTCCGAAGTTTTTCTCTCATCAGAACTGGGAATCTCTTTGGCAATAGCTGGCGATATTTCTTCTTCAGACGGTTTTTCTTCAGATGGTTCTTTTGCAGGCAGTTCCTTTTCAGTTTCTACAGGTGCTGGTTCAACAGGTTTTATTGCAGGTTCTGGTGGTGTAGGTAACACCTGTTCATTGATTACAAAGCTTTCTTCAACTACTTTTTGAGGTTCTTCATATACTAACTCTTTTCCACCCATTAATGTATAAATCTCTTTAACATCTTTGTAGTTCGGGTTAATACTTATGATTTTTCCTATCTCTCTCAAGGCGTTATCAAAATTGCCCAAACCTTCATAGGCAGCAGCAAGCAAATAACGTAACTCTACCTTTTGTGTCTCTTGAATCTCTTCAAGAAGCAATGAGGGAGCAAGGATTTTCATTGCCTCGCTATAACGTCTCAATCGTATAAGTGCCCCGCCTTCTATTTCTATTGAAAAAGGCCAGGTTTCTTTGTTGTTTGTAATAGCTTCAACATAACTAAGCGCCGTTTCATACGTTCCAGCAGCAAAAGCCATTTTTGCCAAACCTAATTTCTTTTTCGCATCTTCCTCTTGCCAAATAATATTACTTCTAAAATCATCAAATTCATGGGCAATTTCAAAACTTGGGGGTGCAGGTGTTTCATCTTCCTTTAGCAGAAATTCAATATCAGCAATCTGTCCTTCTAAATGAGGCACTTCTTCAACTCGTGTCTGCTCCGGTTCTTTCTCCTTATCAGCAGTCGTAGGTGCTTCTTCTTCAATGATGTCGGTGGCAGCAATAAACCCTTCAATTTCTTCACTCAAATCCTGGAAAAATTCCAAACCTTGTTCTGTTTTTTCTGTTGGTGCTGCTTCTGATACAACTTCATCTTCCTTTGTCTCAGGAATAACTTCTCCAATAATCTCCTCAACTTCTTCCAAAGGCATTTCTTCGACAACTTCCTCAGGCTTTGTTTCAATCTCTGTAGCTTCCTTTGCAGGTTCTGTTTCTACAACCTCTTCCTCAGGTTCTTCTTTTTCGGTCTCTTCCTTCAACTCCTTGATTTTATCAATTGCTGATGTGTTATCAGGATCAATTTCAACAATACGGTTCAATACATTAATAGCTTCGTTAGTTTCACCACTTTCGATCAAATCACTTACAGCTTTTTCAAACTCAATAATTGCTTCATCTTTTGAGCCAATTTCATAAAGCAGATTACCAAGCTCTACACGACTTTTTGGATCGAGTTCTTCACCGCCGTCAGGTTGCAGAAGAAGTTTTTTAATCTCTTCAAGCATATTCTCATCTCCCGCCTCTTCAGCAAGTGATTTTAGCTTGTTCATTTCATCGCTGGCTTCACTTGTTCGTCCAATCGAAAGTAGAATTTTAGCAAAAGACACTCCCAAAGCAAGATTTTTGGGCTGCAATTCCACTATTTTTCGTAAACCAGAAACAAAAAAGGCATCCTTGTTATTATCTATCGCCCATGAGCAGAGTTCAAGCATCGTATTGATCGATCTATTCTGCAAGCCATAAAATCTATATAAATCAGCAAGGCGCGTAAAGATTTCACTATTTGACTTATCAATCTTTATGATTTTTTCCAGACAGATTATCGCCTCGGCATATTGATTGCTATTTGTATAACTATTACTAGCATGTTCGTACGGATAGATTGCATCCTCAGCCTTCCCAGATTTTAAAATGAGATCCCCTGAAAGTTCTAAAGCCATTGCTTCATTAGGATTCTCCCTGAGTGCACGCCGAATAATAATCTGCACCTTCTCAAATTTCCCTTCCTGTATATACTCTCTTCCTTTATTTAATAAATCCACTTCCATTATACCTTTACCTCAAAAATTATAACTGTTTTCATAACTTTGTCAAGAAGATATTTTCAATCTCCTGATAAAAAGTTTGTTCCTGTTTTTTGAACAAATCAAGCTCTATCTTAACAGACTCGTTGAATTCTGAATCGATTATTGAATTGAGGTTAATCAACACATTAACACGGGCAGCCATAAATCCACTATGCAAGGAATATAGAGCCACACCTACATCAGATATTACGTTTTTCAATCCTTTCTGAGCCAATATCTTGGCATAAGGATATATAAACAATATCTTTTTGCAAACCTCAAAAGGCACCTGTGCAGCAATTTTTAAGCCGTTCTGGATTGCATCCTTTTTTTTCTTTTTGTCTTCTTCAGTCTCTTCTGGTAATTTGAAAGCCTCCATCACTTTGTCAAAGGCATTTTTGTCCTTTTCAATAAACTTGTAGAATTCATACCCTTCTAATTTTAAAAATCCGTGGAAGTCCTTTAATTCCTTATCTTTTGTTTTTCTCAGCGTTATTCCTGTAACCATAGACAAAAGTGATGTCCCCAATGCAGCCTGCAGTGCAGCAACACTTCCACCACCCGGTGTTGGTCTTGCCAGTGCTAAAACATGTAGAAAATCTAATATTGACTGTTTTCCACCCTTACCATGAAGTTTGTATTCAAGAATCTGGTCTTCACTAAAGCGATCAAGCTGTAAAAAGTATATTGCAGTATCAATCAATGCTTTTTCAGGAACAAGTCCCACAATTTCAGATTCTTTTATACTGACACCATATCTCTGCGCCTCGCGCCGAACTGTCTCGAATATTCTGTGTAAAGGGCTTTTTGTGTAATTCGTCATATTAATGGATATCTGGGCAAGATTCTCTCCCTTCAGCTCAAAACCAAGTGACTTGACATATCTGTAGCCACCACCCCCAAATCTTATTGCCTTTGCAATTTTCTGAGCAATAGAAACATCAGAGGTATTAAGATTAATATTAAAGGCGATGAGCGGAAATCGAGCACCAACTACTGTGGCACCTGCAGTTGGATGAATCTTAGGCTCCCCAAAATCTGGACGACGATCCGGATTTGTTTCAATCTCATCTCTTATACCTTCAAACTCACCTTTTCTTATATTAGCAAGATTTTCTCTATCCGGTCTTGTTGCTGCTGCTTCATAAAGGTAAATCGGAATCTTCAATTCATCAGCAATGCGTTTTCCTAATCTCTTAGCCATTTCAACACATTCCAGGGTAGTGACATTACTTATCGGTACAAAAGGAATAACATCGGTTGCTCCCATTCGTGGATGTTCACCCTTATGCTTAGTCAGATCAATCAATTCTGATGCCGCTTTTACAGCCCTGAATGCTGCCTCAAGCACTGCATCAGGTTCACCAACAAAAGTAACAACAGCACGATTATGATCAGCATCCATTTCCTGATCAAGTAGTTCAACACCAGCACTTTTAATTTCGGCTAAAATTTTATCGATCTTTGTCTGATCTCTTCCCTCGCTGAAATTGGGAATACACTCAACGATTTTTTCCATAGATTATCCTTCCTTTTTTAATTGTATACTTTACAATATCTTCACCAAAATAATATGGAATCTTTTTATAATTATCTACACATAATATTACCAGATCTGCCTGTTTACCTTTTTCAATGCTGCCGATTTTATCGAATAAATCAAGTGCTTTTGCACCATATTTTGTTGCACCTATAATCGCATCCTCAACACACATTCCATATACAATACATGCAAGTGAAATAATCTTCGGCATTGAATAAATCATACATGAACCAGGATTAAAATCAGAAGCGATTGCCACAGGACACTCTGTGCTTTTGTATGCCTTAATATACGGCTTCTTCTTAATCTGCAAAAAGAACGACGTTCCGGGAAGAAGTGTTGGAATAACACCCGATTTCTTCATTGCCTTAATCGCACTTTTTGTAGTATAAAGCAAATGGTCAGCAGATGTGCAATTCAATTGAGCTGCTAAACGCGCCCCCCCTACGTTAGCAAATTCATCTGCATGAATTTTAAGTTTGAAATTGAATTCTTTTGCCTTTAATAAAACTTTTTTGCTTTCTTTTTTTGTAAATGCAATCTTGTCACAAAATATATCGCAGAAAACAGCAAGTTTCTTCTTTGCTATCTCAGGTATCATTTCTTCTCTTACAAGATCTATATAATCCCTTCGTTTCATCTGATAAGGAACAGTATGAACAAGATAGGTCGGTATAATATCGAGCACTGAATCTTTTTTTAATTTATTAATAACCCTCAACATCTTCAGCTCTTCAGGCGTAGACAACCCGTAACCGCTTTTGATTTCAACCGTAGTAGTACCATGTTTTATAATGTTGTTTATCCTCTGTTTTCCCTGATTATATAATTCCTGTTTAGTTGCTTTACGTGTCATCTTCACGGTATTTGCAATGCCACCCCCTGCTCTGGCGATCTTTTCATAATCAACACCACTAACCCTCATTGCGAACTCGTCTTCTCTTGAACCGCCATATACCAGATGTGTATGTGAATCAACAAAACCAGGACATACCACACAATTTTTTGCATTAATCGTTTCTAATTTCTTTTTATCGGTTTTTACCTTGCCGACAGTTTTTATTCTACTGTTTTCAATGAGTATTGAGGCATCTTTTACTACACCGATACCGTCTTTCATCGTAAGGATCTCACAAGCATTCTTGATTAACATTGCCATCGGATATTTTACCCTATTTTTAATATAAGTCAACAGTCTATAGCGTGATTACAGCGAAAAAATACAGATTACAACGATTTCTCCTTTGTTATTGAGAGGAGCGAATTTGTCTCGAGCAACGTCGAGAGAGCGACGAAGCAATCTCATGTAATCTGTAACTTACCCGAAAGAAATATCTGTAGTTGAGCGGGGTTCACCCAGCCCATCTGCGATGGGCTGGGTACATCGGGCATAATGCCATTTTTAAAATTGATACAAAATTTATTGGGAATACAATTTAAGCTATTACAATCTATTAAATTAAAGATAGTGCAGAAATATTCTATCTTACCAAAATCAATTTCCTTGTTTCCTTGTAATCGCCTACCTGGAATTCTAAGAAATAAACACCA
>SOIY01000187.1 GCA_004376785.1 Candidatus Stahliibacteriota bacterium
CTCCTCTATTATAATCACGAGGCCAATATCTCGGTCTGCAACATATATACGATCGTTCTTCACGTAAACACTATTTGCGTAGGGAATTTCTATTTCTCCATAGAAAACAGGATCTTCAGGATCAGTGACATTAATTACCTGTAGTCCACCTCCGCCGTCGGCAATATATGCCAGATTATTATAGACAAAAACATCGTTTGCATAGTCAGGAGTATTATATGTGCCTTTTAGCCCGGGATATTCTGGATTGGAAACATCAACAATAATAAGTCCTGCTCGTCCATCTGCGATGTATGCGAGATTATTCTGAACAAAGACATCCCTTGCGTGTGATGGCGTATCAATCCAACCAACCAGCGCTTCACTGTCAGGTTTGGCAAGATTAAAGATATGTAGTCCCATCTGCTCGCAGGCGAGGTAGGCTATTGAGTCAACTACATAGACACTTCTGATATTACCCGGCGTTGACCATCGCCGAACAAATGAAGGATATTGTGGGTCACTCACATTTTCCACTACAAACCAATAGCCACCCGCTACATAAACGAACATCGTATCATTTTGGGGCGCCATAACACCGTACCCGTAATACCAGTTATCTTCTCCGACAAAGACCGGGTTTTCAGGATCTACTACGTTTATTATTCTCATGCCGCCTTGGTTGTGATCTACAGCCAGGTAAGCAAAAGTATCTCTTACCGCAACGCCGACAATACTTTTCTCACTCATGTACTCACCAATAACAAAGGGATTTTCAGGGTTACTGATGTCAACAATTTGAAGACCACCTTGATCATCAGCAACGTAAACAAGTGCATCAACTATGTCGAGGTCTTCAGCATAACCAGGTAAGGGACAGTAACCTATAATTTCAAATGTGTGGATTTCTTCCTCGGGTGGTTCAGGTCGACCACAAAACATAGTAAAAAGTAGAAATAGAAAAAAACAAACAATTTTTTTCATTTAGCCTCCTAATAATAAAAATGCAATCCAGCACCGAGTCTATATTTATTATAGTCTTTAATAGTATCAATGCCGGGTAAAACTTCTGAAGTGGCATTCCGTAATTGCCCTAAATAGGAAATTTCTAAAAACATCCTGGTAAAAATTCGAAATTCTGTGCTTGCTGTTATTTTATGAATATGGTCTTGCCGTCCAAAATGCATGGCATCTTCAGCAAAAGTTGTAGTAAAATTTCTAAAATTGTAATTATAACCAAGATACAGTCGTGTTGAAAACAAGGTTTTAAATTGGAAGGTAAATTTTCCTTTGAGCGAGTGCTGATAATACGAACCATCAGGAAAGTCTTCATCATTAGTTGTAGGAATTTCTAAAGAATCAGCCTCAGAACTTCTAAATGCATAACCGAGCGAAAGTGTAATTCTTTTATTCAGCTTTATCTCAGAATCTATACTGAGAATATGCCCGTTTGCATCGTAAATATCGAATTCAGGAATATAGTCATCCCATCTACGTTTATATTGAACATAAAATAAAACGGATGGTTTTGGGCTAAATGATAGTTTACCGGATACTGTTTGATATTTAACTTCACATCCAATATAATCAGTACTCGATCCTTGAGAATTTCTATAGTAACGAATCAAATAATTGGGGATAATTTGATAGGATACTTTTGCGGCTATTTTCCCGAATGACTGTCTTAGTCCGATATTTATTCTCTGATAGTCTTTTTGATTATTTGTTAGATAATGATTAATCTTAATACCGATATTGAATGTTGTTGTCCTTCTGTTAAAAAATTTGTTTCTTAAAAAAAGGTTCAGTTTGCCACTTGTTATGAGATCATCGTAAGTCTCGAATGGAAAGCGATATGGACGTACTTGATTCATAAAGTCATCAATATATTCTGAAGAATATGAGAATATATTGTTATCGTAGGTAGCATCTGTGGCGACATTATAAGAATAATCCCAGACTGCAATTAATAGAATGATGATATTCATTTTTTCTCTACTTGAAACCGTAATGATACACTTTTAGCAATAGTTCCGGACAAAGAGAATTTAATATTATGCCAGCCTTTAGGTATATTTATGTAAGAATTGCGGGCGTTTGATGGAACAATTTCCTTTCTATCTTTATATTCGATAGTCTGAGATTTATAACATTTCAGAGTGAATTTTTTTACATTTCCATTATCATCTGCAAGAATCGTATAATTCTGGTCACCCATTATTTTCTCATCATAATTTAATCTTGAAATAACCTTCAACCTTGCGGGTCCATTTATTCCAAGTGTCAATTGTTCATTCTTTTTTAATTCGTAGTACTTAACAATCTTTTCTTCTTCTATTGATTCAATTATAGTATTATAGTCAGAAGCTGGTATATCTGCCCATTTTTTTGGCGATTCGTATTTGAACTTCAATAAAATTGTATCATTTGGTGAAGACCAATTGATTATTTTATATTTGTTCATTCCTTCTGGAACCTCGATATAAAATGAACGCCATTTGCTTAAAGGTCTTCCTTTCTTATTTTTTGTGACATTTGATTTTTCAGATTCCAATGTGATTATTCTTTCATCCATATCATTTTCTTGGAGGATAATTTTATAAATTTGACGTCCTTTAATATCTCCAAACCAGGGAATTCTTGTATACACCTTGAGATATGTTGGACCCTCAACACCAATACTTATTGGTTCGTTCTTTGTTAGTAAGTAGTACTTTTCTGTTTTTTTGGTTACAATCTCTATTTCCCATGTTTTATTTGGGTTGATTTCCTTTATTTGTGAAAATACACAAAGGATTAATAGCAGTTTAATCATTTTTTCTCCTTTTTAGATAATAATCGATGTCATATCTCAGTATTATGAATAAAATTATAAAAATGATCACAATAGATATGATTGCTTGACC
>SOIY01000191.1 GCA_004376785.1 Candidatus Stahliibacteriota bacterium
AAAAACATCAAGATTAACAGTTGACCAGCCTCCCCCTTCCCGTGTTATTTCCATTATCGGGTTTATAACATAGTAGGTAGGAAATAACTTGCCAACCCATTCTGGAATTTGAGGAAAAATTTTAATAATACCGGGACCATAAATGATTAATCCAAGTCCCTTTATTACAGAATACAAGGACGCCGTGTCTTTTATGAATGCACCGACTATTAAACCCAAACAAGAAGCCATTATTGCACCAAGGAATAAAATCAATATTATTAAGAAAAACTGTGCATTAAAAGCATGATTGAGAACAAGTATTAATATTCCCATAATAATACTCACCATTATCCCCAGTAACCCTTTTGAGATAAAAATATCACCTTGAGTTGCCGGAGTACTCATTACAGCTCCAATTGTTCTTTTTTGCTTTTCATCCACCAATGATGAAGAAGGGATAGCAAAGCCACTTATGAAAACAGCCATAAGAACAATTAAAGGAAGAAAACGGTCTTTTAAGGGAATACTATTTGCATCCCCCAAAGAAACTGGAGTTATGTCCACAGGTGCTTTTTTCCCAGAAACATCTCTAATCTGATATAAAAGTGCCGAGCTTACAATAGCTCTATTTTTTAAAAGGCTTTCTCCCCAGACATATACGGTTAATTTTGTTAGTTCTCCTTTTTTTATCATAGAATCAAAATTTTCTCCTAAAACAACTCCTACATCTCGTGCACCAGTTTCAACCGCATCCTTTAATTCTCTTTCTGATGAGTACTCCTTCAGGTTAATAGATTCCATATTTTTTAAAGATTCAACAATTTGTGAATGACCTTGATTTATAACTCCAAGCTTGGGCTTACCAGAAAAGAGTGAGCCGAAAAGCAGATTCATAAATATTGTAAAAATAAGAGGAGCAACTATGGCAAATATAAAAAAGTAACTTTTAAAACCATATCTCAATTCTTTATTTAATAATACACCGATTCTTCTAATACTCATTTAACCTTCCTTTTCAAAGTGATAATTCCCAGGAAAACAAAAACAATGTTAAAGCCAATTAGAAACATAATATTGTTTAAATTACCGCTCCAGCCAATATCAAAATTTACTGCCCGGTGAAGAATATCTACCAGAAAAAATGATGGAATGACTTTAATCCATCCAGATACAGGACCCGGGAATATTACAGTAAATGCCGGTATGAAAAGGACAATCATTAAGAGAGTTCCCCAAGCTATAACAGACATCATGTCTTTAGAAATTGAAGCAATGAAGAATGCCAGCCCAGTTACCATAATTGAACCTAATAGCAATGAGGCGATAATGAGTGAAACGTTCTGGGTTAGACTTCCGGTTATTATCATTAATAGTACTGCCGGTGAAAAGGCTAAGAACACACCGGTAACACCTTTTCCAACAAATAAATCGGTTACTTTCATTGGTGTGGTTAATAATGCCTGAATGGTCCCATCTTCCAATTCCGATGTTATCAGGTTGGCAAGTCCCAGTGTTTCGGTAATTAATAGCATAACCGCAAACAATGGAAGCATACGGTCCCTATAAGGAATCTGTTTACCGCCCATATCCGGGCCAAGGACAATTTCAACCTCATCAATATCTATTTCAAAACCGCTCATTTGGTTTATCATTTCACCAATAAGGATTGTGTACATTTCTTTGATTTCGTCTGATAAATCTGAAGAATAATAAACAAAGATTTGAGGTTTTTTCCCGGACATAAGTGATTTCTGTATATCTTCAGGAATTGAAATTCCGATATGTAATTCTTTATCTGTTACAGCTTGTTTTAATTCATCTTCGGTTTTCATATTTCGAATTATCAACCCTTCTTCTATGTTTTCATAGAACATACTAAAGGCTTGTGGAGCATATAAACCAATTTCTATTTCTTCATCTACTGTATTTGGCATTATAAAATAAAAAACAAGATAAAGGATTATACCGAAAATTGTCATAATACCAAAGAACTTATTCCTGAAAAACAGCTTAAAATCTTTGGCAATTAGGGTTTTAATGGTCCGCCAACTCATCCTGTTAGCCCTCTTCCTGTAATCTGAATAAAAATATCTTCCAAACTCGCTTCTTTGCTGTGAATTGTTACAACTTTCTCTTTATCAAAAAGCGTATGGACTTCGCCCGCTGTATTTTCGTTGTCCATTGATATTTCTCTGTCTTCAATTTCACCAATTTCTGTTGTTATTTGCGCCTTTATTGAACGTTTACCATATTTTTGTTTAAGGTTATATGGCGTATCAAGAGCAATTATTTCTCCGTCATCTATAAAGGCAACACGATCAGAAAGTTTATCTGCTTCCAACATATCATGGGTTGTTAAGAATACAGTGGCTCCTCTTTGTCTTTCTTTAAGAATTACATTACGGATATTATCGGCGGATGTTGGGTCCAGGCCCTCAGTTGGTTCATCAAGAAATAGTATTTTTGGTTTATTAATAAGAGACCTTGCTACCATTAGGCGCTGCTTCATTCCTTTGGAAAAACTTGATACACGGTCCTTTCCTCTGCCCTTAAGGTCTACTGTTATTAGAAGGTCATCTGCATCAAATTTTTTAACACCGTAGAGGTCTGCAAAAAGCTTTAAATTTTCAATGGCACTCATTTGTTCATACAGGTTTGTTCTTTCAAAGCAGATTCCAATTTGTGCCTGTACTTCACCACTCTTTTTTGTAATATCCAGCCCAAGCACAGTGATTCTTCCTTTTTTAGGATAAAGCTGACCAGTGAGCATGTTTATTGTGGTAGATTTCCCGGCACCATTTGGTCCTAAGAATCCAAAAATCTCACCTTCTTTTACAGTAAAAGTAATCCCTTTTACTGCTTGTATATCACCATAGTTGTATTTTATATTATCGAC
>SOIY01000262.1 GCA_004376785.1 Candidatus Stahliibacteriota bacterium
ATATTTTAAGTAAATTGACCAATTTCTTAAATTGGCAAGATTAGAATTATTGTACAAATCTATTACAAAATGCTCATTTGGTTGCCAGCCAATGCCGAAAGAATAATTATAGTTAACAATGTGATTAATTTCTTCGTTAACAAGGGTATCAGTCTGCCATTCCTGAATGGATTCAACAACATAATTAAGTTTCGCACCTAAACGAATTGAAATTTGTTTTATATTATATTCTATTCCTACAGGTAAAGAGATCTCATTATTAATCGCTTGAAGGTCATTAGCCATTGATTCTTCATTAGCTTTTTGATATGTAAAGTTTTCACTTATGCCAATTGCAACAAAACTCTTGTCATTTATGGGTAATCCTGTTGCCCAACCGCATTTGGACATAAAGGTATTAGCGAAAAAGATAGTTTCATGTTCATTCTCAGATAAATTCGAATATATTGAATGCGGCAATGAATCTATTTCAGTAGTGGAAACAGGACCGCCAAGGGAGATATACCAGGATGTAAATTTGTTTGCAAAAGGAGAATTTCTGTAGAATAAGCTGATTTGCGCCGTAGGTATCTTAATTTGCTGGTTATAAGTATCGTAATAATCTGTTTGGGCGGTTCTTTCGTAAAATCCTGCACCAACCTTTATATCCAGGTCATAAAGCTTTCCAATATTAAAAGCGTATTGAACTTTGAATAAATAAGAAAATCTTTTGTCTAACGAATTAGAATTATTAGAATTGAGATATTCAATTTTTGAAAAATAGCCATCATTATAGATATTCAAAACTAAATTTTTTATTTTAAACATCCAGAGATCCTGAAAGCGAAATGAATAAGAAGTTAATGAATTCCACCCGTATGAAGAGGGTGATAGATCATAAGAATAACTTGGCCAGTATTTTCCATAAATTCCAAATCGCTTAGATGAAAGTATTAATGTAAATGGTATACAAGGATTAGGTATGTATATATACCTACCATATATTATAGGTACATGATATTGATATAAGTTACTCGGTTCATAAGTGATTCCGGTCAACCCTCTGTCTAATAATTGTGGATTACGATACAGATCTGTTTCATAATCAGGAATTAGATAAGCAAAATCAGTGCCCAATGCCTGTATGCGCTGCGAGAATTCTATGGCATGGGCGCAGCAAATTATAACCAGGAGAATAATTACTAGTTTATTCATGATTCCCTCCTTTCGAAAATATGAATGCCTCTTTTCGAGAATAAGTAAATTTTATTATTGTAGATTTCTTGTGATAAAACTGAATAGTAATTATAATAGTAATAGTCATCCCTAAAACTAATAATCCACTGTTCATCAAAATCATCGATTTTAATAATGTTTAAATAATCATGCAAAAGTAAATATATGTATGTGTTTGATAATTTTGATTCATCAATATCATAATAATCAAAGGAGCAAGATTCCTCAAATATCAATGAATCACTGAAATCATATTTAAATCGGTAGATTGATGCATAATAAAAACCTATAATAAATTGATTGGTAATGTCGGTACGGAAAAAATCATAAGAAAAATCTCCTTGTGTAATCATTTGGGGCTGGTCTGGATTTTTAATATTCCAGAATTTGAATTCATTTTCCCCATAATGGTCATAGGTCTCAAATAGAATGGTATCTATATAAGATATACAGCCATTCCATCGATGAATACTGTCATTAAACACTTCGGTATAGTTAGGTAAATTTGTAATGTCCCATATTCGCAATCCAGAATAACTGCTTATAAAAACATGGTTATTTTTATACACTAAAGAATTTATATAGTAATCGATATTAATGTTAACCGATTGCAAGGTATGTAGGTTAAATATCTGTAAGTAGTCGTAACTATTATGAAAGAAGATAAAACTATCCTGGTGTGTGATATAATAATGAGGATTAATTGGCTCCAAATCATCTGTATTAATAAGAATCGGTTCTAATGGATTTGAGAGATCGTATTCTTTCATCTTTGTCCAGTAATTATTATAAGTGGTGTCGTAAAGCACGAATAAACTATTCCCGGAAATAAATAATTTACCATATCTCACTGAATCTATAGGAACATAACCAACAACCTGATATTCATTCATTGGTGGGTGTTCGTGCTGGCAACCAATAATTACAAACAACGTAATTATGCCAGCCAATATATTATACTTCATTCCATGTAATTTTGGTGTTTTCATAATTCACCTCCATTATTTTATTTATACATGTGCTCTATATTCTCTATTTTATGGTGCACACTATAGAACACTATATTTATTACCCGTCAAAATACTGGAAATAATCTCATTAACTAATTTAAATGTATTCAAAAATTTGGTTTTGTCAAGGAAAATATTGGAGAGCTCTGAAAAAGTATTCATCGCTCTCAAATTTCTATTGACAGAGAGTGAAATAGCATTATAATCTTTTTATAATTCATAGAAATGAAAGGGGGTATGTGCTATGAAGAGTTTTATATTTTTAGTGTTAGCAGTGTTTTTAATAGGTTCGCTTATTTCGTGTGGAGAGAAAGAGGCTGTTCCAAAGGCAGGTGATTTTACGTCTCAGGCAAAGGGATTTGTTGAGTTGTTTACAAAGGAAGATTATTCAAATGCAGTGAAGAATTTTGACAATACAATGAAAGGAGTAATGACTCCAGAAAAGCTTAAGGAAGCCTGGCAGGGTCTGCTTGTACAAGCTGGATCCTTTAAAAGACAGGTCGGTGTTCGACAGACCAAGGAGCAAGGGTTTGATATTGTGTATGTAACATGTGAATTTGAGAAATCAAGGCTTGATATCAAAGTTGTTTTTAACAGCGCTAAAGAGATTTCAGGATTGTGGTTTGTCCCAAGTAAAT
>SOIY01000326.1 GCA_004376785.1 Candidatus Stahliibacteriota bacterium
TGATAAGCTATCTACAAATTTATCAATCTCTTCTTTGCTTCTTTTTTCAGTTACTGAAAGTAAGATATGATTTTTTAAATCCTTATTGAAAATTGAAAGTGGTACTCCTCCAAATATCTTTTCTTCAAGCAGTGAATCAAGTACTTCCTCTGCTGATTTTTCTGTTTCAACAACAAACTCTTTAAAAAATTCCTGTTTAAATGCAGGTTTAATACCTTTTAATTCTTTTATTCTATTGTACAAATAATGACTCTTAGCTATACACAAATCACCAATATCGATTATACCCTGCTTGCCAAGACTACACAAATAGATTAACGCGCATAATGCGCATAACGCCTCATTAGTACAAATATTGGATGTTGCCTTATCTCTTCTGATATGTTGCTCACGTGTCTGCAGGGTTAGAACATAGCCACGCTTGCCTTCAATATCAGTTGTTTCGCCAACAATCCTACCTGGCAAGGAACGCACAAATTGCTTCTTTGATGCAAAAACTCCTAAAAGAGGTCCGCCAAACCCCTGGGGAATACCCATTACCTGACCCTCACCCACAGCTATGTCAGTATTGTACTCACCCGGGGGCGCGATTATGCCTAAGGATATCGGGTCAACAACAGAAATCAATAGTGCATCTTTTGAATGAACTAATTGTTCTATTTCCGACATTCTTTCTAAATAACCATAAAAATTAGGATGTTGAATACAAACGCAACTTGTACCCTCATCGATTAAACCCTTCAATGCTTCATAATCAACTACTCCGTCTTTCGAAGGACAGATTACAATTTCAACACCACACTCTTTTGTATATGTCTGCACAATTTTCTGATAAAAAGGATGAATTAAATCGGCAAGGATTACTTTTTGCTTTCTTTTTATTGTACATGCCATATGGCATGCCTCTGCTAAACCAGAACCCCCATCATACATCGATGCATTGGCAATATCCATCCCAGTAAGTTCGCAAATCACACTTTGATACTCAAATATTGTTTGCAATGTCCCTTGAGAAACCTCTGCCTGATATGGTGTATATGCAGTGTAAAATTCACTTCGTGAAATTAAGCTATCCACGATTGCCGGTATGTAATGATCATATACCCCAGCTCCTAAGAATGATAAATAATCGTTATTATTATAGTTTTCACCCGCCAAACTTCTTAAAATTTTCCTGATTTCATTTTCACTTACAGCGTCTGGTAATCCACATTTACCGTGATATTGTATATTTTCAGGAACTATTTTATCAATTAATTCCTGGAACGAGGCGACGCCGATCCTGCCTAAAATCTCCTTTTCGTCTTGTGGTGTGAGTGGAAGATAATGCATTTAACTTTTTGCGATCAATTCTTTATACTGCTCAGGTGACAGAAGATTATCAATCTCTTTTGGATCATCAATCTTCATTTTGTAGATCCAACCTTCACCATATGCATCTTTGTTTATTATTGAAGGATCTGCTACTACTGCATCATTAACCTCAGTCACCTCGCCATTTATACATGCATAAAGATCAGTCACTGCCTTTACTGCCTCGATTGTACCAACTGCATCCCCTGCTTTAATCTTTTGACCTGCACCTGGTGGCTCAACCATAACTATATCAGACAATTCTGATTGGGCATAGTCAGTGATACCTGTAATTGCAATATCACCATCCACCTTAATCCATTCATGCTCTTTTGTATATTTTACACCATCTATTATGTTAGCCATATTACCTCCTTTACTCAACCAGGGGTTGAGTCCACTCTACAAATCGCCGTGTCATCTCTATTTATGACTTCTTTGTTTATAGAATGGCCCTTTGATAATTTCAATTGCAATAGGGTTTTTCCCTATAACCTTCAATTTTGTTCCAACCTTATTATACGGCAACTCCACATAGCCAATACCTAATCCTTTTTTAAGAGAAGGCGAAAATGTACCAGAAGTCACAAATCCAATCTTTCTTTCTTCATTATGAATCTCCTGATGGGGCCTTGGAATACCTTTATCAACCACTTCAAATCCGACCAATTTCCTTTTTAGACCTGCCTCTTTTATCTTCATCAAACTCTCTTTCCCGATAAAATCGCCCTTATCAAACTTGACAATCCATGCTAAGCCGGCTTCCAATGGATTGGTGGTTTTATCTATGTCATTACCATAAAGGCAATATCTCATTTCAAATCGAAGGGTATCCCTTGCTCCAAGACCTATTGGCTTAATACCAAATTCTTTACCCGCATCAAAAACCATATCCCAGACCTCGGCAGCATATTTTTCATCAAGATAAATTTCGAATCCATCCTCACCAGTATAACCAGTACGGGACAGAATCACTGGAATATCCTTTATCTTCACCTCTGTTGCCCAATAATATTTCAATTCTGAAAGGTCAAAATCGAATAGTTTTTGCCCTAATGCTTCTGCTTTTGGTCCTTGTACTGCCAGTTGGCCGATCCCATCACTCAAATTTGAAATTTCAACATCAAATTGTTTATTATCTAAAATCCATTTATAATCTTTCTCAGTATTTGCTGCGTTCACCACGAGAAACATCCTATTTTTAAGATTATAAACCAGAAGGTCATCAACAATCCCTGCATCCGGATAAAGCATAGTTGAATATTGAATCTGATTGAGCGCCAGTTTTGATGCATCATTCGTTGTAATATAATTGACAAATTTTGTCCTGTCCTTACCTCGAACTTCAACCTCACCCATGTGAGAAACATCAAACACACCCACAGAAGTACGCACAGCCTGATGCTCCGGAATAATGCCCTCAAACTGTACAGGCATTAAATATCCAGCAAATTCAACGATTTTGCCGTTATTTTTTACATGCATATCATAAAATGGGGTCTTTTT
>SOIY01000096.1 GCA_004376785.1 Candidatus Stahliibacteriota bacterium
TAACCAACAGATTCGAAGAGTCAAGTAGGCAGTAGAAAACAGATATTAGGCAGTAAGTAGTAAGTAGTAGGCAGTAGATAGTAAGATATATATAAATTCTAAACCCAGCATATTTGTAACAGGCTTGGTAAATCCGAAATAGTCACCCCGTTAGATATGTGCCTAATTTATTTTATAAACATTTGTAGGATTGAAAAAATACTTTAGTGTGTATTTCTCTAATAATTGATTTTATCTAACGGGGTAGGCAAATTCAAATTTCTAATTTTTCAAATTCAAAACATTTTTGGTCATTTGGATTTTGGTATTCGATATTGTTTAGAATTTGGTGCTCAGAATTTCGGGCTTGGATGAGTGGAACGAAGCCTCATTTTGCTTGTTGACAAATTTTATATTATGTATATGATTAAGAAGGAGGTTTAATGCGATTTTTGGGATTAATTTTTGTTATTATTGTCATCGGCTTTATGATTGGATTTATGGTACTTAATTCTCAGACAAAAGTGGATTTAGATATCTTCGGCCAGAAGATATTTGATATCTCACTCGCCATGGTCTGTTTTTATGCATTCATTGCCGGTACAGTTTTTGTTGTTATTTTTGCCCTTGCGGACGAGATTGTATTAAGGAGCAATCTTTACAAGATGCGCAAAGAAAATAAGAATTTACACAAAGAACTTGATGCCCTGCGGAATTTACCATTTGAGGAGGAGAAATGACATTGTTGATAATTATTGTTGTGGCACTTATTGCTCTTGTCTTATACCTTTATTTTTACCGAAAGCGCGAGAAAGTTACTGGCTACGGTCCTTATATTGAAGCATTGGTCGCTTTACTGGAGAATGATGAAGATACGGCAATGAAGAAGTTCAAAGAAGCGGTTAGCCTTGATAGTGATCTTATCGATGCGTATATCAGATTGGGTGATTTATACAGAAAAAGGGGAGATATTTCAAGGGCGATCCAGATTCACCAGTCACTTACTGTACGACCTACACTGAAAAAACAGAAAGAGAAAAGGGTGTATTATGCTCTGGTAAATGATTTGCTTGATGCTAATAGACATAATAAAGCAATAGCATTCTTAAAGGAAATATTGAAGATTGACAAGAAAGATAAGCATGCACGTGAATTGGTCCTTAGAATTTATGAAGAGATGAGTAACTATGGTGATTGCATTACCTTCTATGAAGACGGCGTATTTAAACCGCGAGTTGGCAAGCGGCATGCATTTTATTATGCATCATTTGCTAATGATAAATTGAAAAAGGTAACTGAGGAAAATCCTGATGAAGAGAAAGAGGCGATTAATCTCCTTAAAAAAGCATTAAGGATTTCGGCGAATTCTTTAACTGCTCTATACTACCTTGCCAATCACTTTGAACAGAAAGGTGATTTAAAAAAAGCCAAAGAATACTTTTATAAAATTATCAAACACCACCCTGACCACGCTTTTTTAATTATTCCTAAATTTGAAAAAGTCTATTTTGAACTTGATCTATTTGACGAAATCATTCCTATATACGAAAAGATTTTTCGAGATAACCCAAAAAATTTCACTGTGGGTTTTGTCCTTGCCGATTTATATGAAAAGAAAAATGATATTGAAACGGCGAAAGATTTATATTATAAATTAGCCGACGTATATCCGGTAAGTATTTTACCCAAGTTACATTTACTCAAGGCAAACACTGATGACGAAACCTTAAAGGAAAAGATTGCCAAAATAGAAAATATTATAAGCCATGGGAAATTTAAGTGTACAAAATGTGCATTTAGTACAGAAAAATTTTCATTCCTATGTCCAAAATGTCACGCAATAGAATCATTTTTGTCTTACTTATAATACCCCTGTTCCTTACTGCTCAGGATATTAATGAAGCAATAAGGCTATTCAACTCATATCAGTTTGAGCGTGCACATGAAATATTTATCGAAATAGTAAAAGATAAAGATAATCCTCGCATTGTAGAGGCATATTATTATTTAGGACGTTTAACTATTTCGCCGGATTCCGCATTATCATTTTATAAAAAGGTAATAAGCGATTACCCGCAATCACGCTATGCAGACATTTCTTATTTAGAAACTGCAAAGATTAATATTGCTATTAAAAACTATGAAAATGCAATTGCAACATTAAATGGGTTATTACAAAAAACCCCGGATACAAATCTGAAGGACGAAGTCCTGTTCTGGTTGGGTGTTTCCTATATGAGTAGTGATCAAGAGAAAAAGGGTGCAAGTATTTTGGAAAATCTGCAAACTACATTTCCAAAATCAGTATGGAGCGAACGGGCAGCAAATATTATTCCAACTAAAGGTCCTGTTGTCAGTCAATATTTTACAGTGCAGGTAGGATCTTATCGAAATAAAAGCAATGCCGAGAAGTATGCTGAAGAGATGACGAAAATGGGGTTTGACACACAGGTTGTTGATGCATTGGTCAAAGGTAATATTTATTACCGGGTATGGGTCGGTAGGTTTTCTATTATAGAACAAGCCAAGGCATTTTCCCTTAAGCTCGATTCACTGGGAATAAAAGGGAATGTCGTTAAAGGATACTAGTAATAATGCAGTATCGCTTTGTTTCTCGAAAACTCTCGAAACAAGCTCGCAGTATCATTTCACTTGCCCCGATAAATACATGCATAGGGATAAAATTATTTGTTCACTAAAAATATTATTTAACGGGGCGAGTTCTGCCGATTGTAATGGCAGAATGATACTGCAAGACCCGCCATGCTTTTTGGCGGGTTGATCCTGCAAGTTCTGTAGGAACGATCCTGCATATGTAATTATGCAGCTTACTCCTCTTCTTGAACAGTATCAAAAAATAAAAAATA
>SOIY01000095.1 GCA_004376785.1 Candidatus Stahliibacteriota bacterium
ACTTTTGCCTTTTAACTTGCTTCAGAAGTACGGGGTTGACTTACTGGCTTTTTTGATTAAAATTATTAAAAGGAGAAAGTGTATGTCTGGACATTCTAAATGGTCAAAAATAAAAAGAAAAAAGGCAAGTGCAGATGCAAAACGAGGGAAACTTTTTACAAAACTGATCAGGGAAATCACTGTCGCTGCAAAACACGGCGGCGGTGAACCCAGCGCCAATCCGAGACTTCGTACTGCCATTGACGAAGCACGATCCCTCAACATGCCGAATGAAAATATTCAACGTGCTATAAAACGAGGGACTGGTGAACTCGAAGGTCAGACATTAGAAGAAGTGACCTATGAGGCATATGGTCCTCACGGTGTAGCAATTCTTATCGAGGTCGTAACTGATAACCGTAATCGAGCAACAGGAGCAATACGGTATGTCTTATCAAGACAGAATGGCAGTCTTGGCAGCCAGGGATCTGTTGCATGGCAATTTAAGGCACAGGGTATTATTAACGTAGATGCAAAGAAATACGATGAAGATACGATAATTGCTTATGCTTTGGAAGGTGGTGCAATTGATATAAAGAAAGATGAGGATGTGTACCAAATAATTGTGTCGCCAGAGAATCTTTCCAAGGTTAAGGACATATTGCAGAATCATAATATTGAGATATCAAGCAGTGAGCTTACCAAGATTCCGCAAAGCACTGTACCTTTGGCAGAAAAGGAAGCAGAAAAACTCCTAAAATTATACGAAGCTCTTGATGAACTTGATGATGTGCAGCACGTATATGCAAACTTTGACATTCCTGATGCAATAATGGAAAAAATATCATCGGCAACAGGTTGAAAGTTATAGGCATTGACCCGGGTATTACTGCTACGGGTTACGGCCTTATAGAGAATGATAAATGCACCTGCACCGGTACTATAAGGCCTAAAAAAAAAGAGAGCTACATCAAGATTCTCGAAATCTGTAAAACTATTACATTGTTACTCGAAGAAAATAAACCTGATGTTGCTGTATTGGAAAAAGTATTTTATCACAAAAATATCCAGAGCTTGATACGATCATCTGAATTGCGAGGAGCAATTATTCTCACTTTATTGGAACAAAAAATAAAAATAATTGAGTACACACCTGCCCAGATTAAATTAACAACGACTGGTAATGGCAGGGCTTCTAAAAAACAGGTAAGATACTTTATTGATAGAATCCTACTGGGAAACAGCAAAAGGATTTCAAGCCACGCTGTCGATGCAGTTGCAATTGCCTACACAGCTATCCGTAAGATGGGAATTAAACAATGATTGGTCGATTAAAAGGTAAAGTGACCGAGAAAACTCCTCCATTTTTTATACTCGATGTGTCTGGCATTGGTTTTTTAATTCAGGCTCCTCTATCTGCATTCGACCATATTGAAGAGAACCAGGAAATTACCTTGTTCACTAAATGTCTTTTCAAAGAACCAGAAGCATTCATCTACGGCTTTCTTAACCAGGCTGATCTCAAGGCATTTCAAGATTTAACCTCTGTATCTGGAGTTGGTCCAAAATCAGCACTAAATTTTCTGTCCAGATTTTCTCCTGAAGAAATTTTTCAGGCAATTGAAGATGAAAATCTTGCATTACTTTCGTCAGTCCCAAAGATAGGAAAGAAACTCGCAAGTAAAATAGTTCTTGAATTAAAGGGTAAATTAAAATTTGAGGAGAAATCCACAGTATTTAATCAGGCAGTAAATGCATTGTGTTCATTAGGACTTACCCGTTCAGAAGCAATAGAGCGGTTAAAAGGATTACCAAAAGAACTTTCTCTTGAAGAACTCGTAAAACAAGCACTGAGGAAATAATATGGAAAAGTCAATAACGGGTAAATTGCTAAAAGGAGAGGAAATATATGAATTAACATTAAGACCAAAAAAACTCAGTGAATTTGTTGGCCAGAAAACAATAACCGAAAATTTAAATGTCTTTATCAAAGCAGCAAAAAAGCGTAAAGAACCGATTGAACATATCCTGCTATTCGGTCCGCCAGGGCTTGGTAAAACAACCCTTGCTCATATAATCGCAAAGGAAATGGAATCCAATATTTATCCTACTGCTGGACCAATACTTGAACGTGCGTATGACCTGGCAGGTATCCTGAGTAATTTAAATACTACAGATGTTCTCTTCATTGATGAAGTGCATAGAATAAATAAGGCAGTTGAAGAATACCTGTATCCTGCACTCGAAGATTTCTGTCTTGATGTAATACAGGATAGAGGTGTGGGCGCTAAGGTTTTACGCCTGAATCTCAACCATTTCACCTTAATTGGCGCGACAACAAGGTCTGGACTTCTCACTGCGCCTTTGCGCTCCAGGTTTGGTATCAGTTTCAGACTCGATTATTATCCGGCTGATGATCTGTATCACATTATCAAACGATCGGCAAAAATATTAGATGTTAATATCAATGATGATGCTGCAACAGAAATTGCCACAAGGGCACGCGGTACACCAAGGATTGCCAATCGTTTATTAAGAAGGGTAAGGGATTTTGCTCAGGTAAAAGAAAAAGATGAAATTGATTTAGAAATATGTGAATATGCCCTGGAAAAACTTGAGGTCGACAAACGCGGGCTTGATGACATGGATAAAAAGATAATTAAGACAATTGTCGAGAAATTTGAAGGCGGACCTGTTGGAATCAGCAGCCTTGCAGTGGCAGTTGGCGAAGATGCCCAGACCATAGAAGAAGTATTTGAACCATTTTTAATAATGGAGGGATTTATTAAAAGAACCCCAAGGGGCAGAGAGGCAACCCCCCTTGCCTATGAGCATTTTAAAATAAAAAGAAAACAAGGACCA
>SOIY01000106.1 GCA_004376785.1 Candidatus Stahliibacteriota bacterium
AGTATTGAGGAGGAAAAATGAAAATCAGCAAACGTGAGACCTATTATGTCGTGCGGCTTCAAAAAGGTGAAGAGATCATTACTTCACTACAGAAAGCGGCTAAAACCAAAAAAATCAAAGGTGCATTTTTCTTTGGCCTTGGAGTTGGTAAGGATTTAGTTCTTGGTTATTTTAATGCCCATAAGAAAACTTATATTAAAAAAGTATTTGAAGGTGAATATGAATTTACTAACCTTACTGGCAATATTTCAAAATTCAAAGATGAAATAGTAGTTCATTGTCATGTAACCATTACTAACAGTGATTTCAATGCATTTGGAGGACATTTATTTCAAGCAATTGTTCCAGTAACTTTAGAGATTATAATACTCCCTTTCAACAAATTTTTAAAAAGGAAAAAGGATAAAGATACAGGACTGAATTTAATCAACTTATAGAGTTTAAACCAAAATGATAAATGACAAGTCTAATTCTACAGGGTTAAACAATTGACATTTATTTAATAATCGTTTATAATATATTATGAATCTCTTTTTTGAAAAAATAGTCTCCAGGCGCAGCTTTCTGAAAAAATGTGGATTAGTGGCTCTGGGCGGGACAATTTTATCCAAACTGGTAAAATTCGGGAATGCCCAGGAAGCCAAAATTGGCTTAATTAAACCTCAAAAAGCCTTGTATTATGAAAAACTACAAAAAAAGAAGATTAAATGTCTATTGTGCCCGAGAGAATGTATTGTCGTTAAAGGTAATAGAGGATTTTGTCGGGTCAGAGAAAATCGTGATGGTAAGTACTATACTCTTGTCCATTCTAATCCTTGCGCTATCCACATTGATCCGATTGAGAAAAAACCATTATTCCATTTTCTCCCGGGTACTACAGCTTTATCTTTAGCTACTGCTGGCTGCAATTTCACTTGTAAAAATTGTCAGAACTGGGATATCTCCCAGGCAAATCCTGACCATACTATTAATTTTGAAGCACCTCCTGAGAGGATGGTTAATCTTGCATTAGAATATAATACGCCCACTATTGCTTATACATATACAGAACCTACTGTATTCTTTGAGTATATGCTCGAAACCGCAAAAGCTGCGAAGGAAAAAGGTATACTTAATATGTATCACTCAAACGGTTTTATAAACCAAAAACCACTACTCGAATTAACCCCTTATCTTGATGGCGCAAACATTGATTTAAAAGGTTATAGTAATAAATTCTATCAAGATATTACGGGGGGAACTCTTTATCCTGTGCTCGAAACTTTAAAAACCCTTAAAAAACAAGGAGTTTGGCTCGAGATAACCAATCTACTCATTCCCACCAAGAATGATTCAATAGGTATGATAAAAGATCTATGCCAATGGATTAAAGATGAACTGGGTAATGACACCCCGATTCACTTCTCGAGGTTTTACCCAATGTACAAACTACAGAACTTACCACCAACACCAATTGAAACATTGAAGAAAGCCTCAGAGATTGCACATAATATCGGATTTCACTATGTCTATATTGGGAATGTTCCAGGTATCCCGGAAGAGAATACCTACTGCCCAAATTGTAATAAGATAATCATTGAACGCAAAGGGTATAATATCACGTCAATCAATTTAATAAAAGATAAGTGTAAATTCTGCAAAACAAAAATAGCCGGCAGGTGGATGTAATAGCCAATAGCGTAGTTAAGATGGATGACGGGAATTGTGTAGTTATTACTACTTGACAGAATATTTAATTTAAGTAGAATAGTTATATGAACGAACGTGAACTGCTGAAAGACGGTAAGGTCTACGATCAATACGTTTTAATTAGCGATGAACCACTGCTTATTGATAAGGCTATAAAAACCATTAAAGATGCATTGGATGTAAATGAATCCTTTGATACTGATGTATTCTCCATATCCGAAACGCCAATCGAAGACATTATGTCAAAATTCTATCTTACACCATTTGCATCAGCACGAAGACTTATAATTGTGAAAAATCTGGAGGAATTGGATTATAGAGCACTGGCAAACTTTACAAAATCTATGAACAGCACCTCATCACATAACTGTGTGGTCATGACTTTCATAGTCAAAAAGGACAGGAAGAAGTACAACACAGTTTATAGAAAAGTCGCTGATTTATTTAAAAATGCTAAATGTGTTGATTTTCATCCTGATAAAACACTTATCCATAAATGGATTGTATCAAAAATTAAACGTGATAATTTGAACCTTTCGCCATCCATGATTCATTATTTGGAGGATGAATTTAATAATGATATTACTGGATTAAAAAATGAATTTGAAAAAATTGAAAACTATCTCAATGAAGCGAAGACGTTAAATACTGATAGCATAAAGGATCTTGCAAAAGGATTATGTGATTTTAATAAATATCAGATAGTCGATGCATTTCTGAGGGGAGAAAAAGAGAGTATTAAATTCTTCGAAGAGCTGAGACCATATTTACGTTCTTATGCGGAGATAGTTGATGCATTAACAAGAGGATTGAGTTACTATACTCAGAGAAAGAAGGATGCGGTTATTAATAGGTCGATCACAAACATTCTTGATGAAATCATTAAGATTGATCGAAGAATCAAAAAAAGTTCATATTTTGCAAGTTTGATGTTAGAACTTTTTTTTCTGAAAAATACGGATCTTTTCAGGAAAGGAGCCATATATGCAGGATAAATGGCAAGAGTTACAAGAGATAGAAGCACAGCGCAGTGACATAGTTACCAAGTTAGCGAGGATTGAGGAAAAAAAGGCGAGCGTCAGTCAAGAAGTATACAAAAAGGTCAAAAGCGAGTATGAAGGGAAATTGAAAAAGCTTGATGATAAAATGGCAGAAAATGTTGATCTCATTAAGGAAGAGTTAATAAATCTAAAACAAGAAGAAAAAAAGATTGCGCAGGAAGAGAAAGAGGTTACTTTTAAGATAGAGGAAATTGAATTACGTTATTCTATTGGTGAATATGATGAAGAATCTTTTAAGGAATTGAGCGATGAAAATAAAGAAAAGTCGATCGCAGCTAAAACGAATTTGCAGAAACTACGGGAACGAAAGCAGTGGCTTGAAGATTTTGTTAAAATAAAGAGTATTGAAGAAACCATTGAGTCAAAAACACCTGTAGCAGAACCTGTAGCAGAACCTGTAGCAGAACCTGCAGCAGAACCTGTACCAATACCTAAAGACAGCATTAAAACTGATGAAAGTATCTTAGAAGAAAAGCTCCCAGGAGAGGAAAAAAAACTGGATGAACTATTAGTTGAAGAGGAAGCAGTGTTACCAAAAGCCCCAGAAGAGCAACAAGCTACTCCAGAAGCTCCAGCAGTATCTGGTATAGAATCGGAAAAAAGTGTTCCCTGTCCTAAGTGTGGATATATGAATGCGCTGGATTCATGGTACTGTGAAAAATGTGGTGCGGAAATTCTCAACTCTCCAGCATCTGGGTGATGTAGAGAAATTACCAAATACACCAAGAATTTATGAAATACATACATAACGCAGTTGAAAAAAAATGGCAAAATTACTGGCAGAAAAAGAAGGTATTTGCTACAAATGAAAATCCGCAAAAAAAATTTTATAACCTTGAAATGTTTGCCTATCCATCTGGTGATATTCATATGGGGCATTGCAAGAACTATGTCATTGGTGATGTCTATGCACGATTTAAGATGAGACGGGGATATGATGTACTACATCCGTTTGGGTGGGATGCCTTTGGATTGCCAGCAGAGAATCGAGCAATTGAAGCCGGTATCCATCCTGAAAAATCGACTATGGACAATATTCGAATTTCTGATGAGTCACTGAAATCACTCGGGATCAGCTATGATTGGAACAGGGAAATCATCTCTTGTCTGCCGGATTATTATAAATGGACGCAATGGATGTTCCTCTTACTATATAAGAGAGGATTGGCATATAAGAAAGAGGCTTATGTAAACTGGTGTCCTGGCTGTCAGACCGTTCTGGCTAACGAACAGGTTATTGACGATAAATGCTACCGTTGTGAGGCTACAATCGAGAAAAGAAAATTGAAACAATGGTTTTTAAAAATCACCGAATATGCAGAAAGATTACTTGAAGGTTTAGATCAACTCAAGGGCTGGCAAGAAAATGTGAAAATAATACAAAGGAATTGGATCGGCAAAAGTGAGGGATGTGATATTCTCTTTAAGGTAATGGAGAAAGACATCACCTTTAGGGTCTTCACAACCAGACCAGATACAATCTATGGTGTGACATTTATGTCTATTGGTCCGGAACATCCAATGATCGAAGATTTAATTGCAGGAAATTCAAATGAGTCTGCAGTAAGAACATACATGGAAGATGCGACAAAAAGAACAGAAATAGAGCGGATCGAAAAGGAAAAGGATGGTGTCTTTACTGGCTGTCATATCATTAATCCTGTTAACGGTGAACAAATCCCGATTTTTGTTGCTGATTATGTTCTTTTAGAATACGGAAGTGGAGTTGTCATGGGCGTACCCGCACATGATGAACGTGATTTCCAGTTTGCCAAAAAGTATGATTTGCCCATCAGAATTGTTATAAACCCTTCCGAAAGTGAGCTTGAATTATCATCAATGACACATGCGTATGAAGAACCTGGCATTATGGTGAATTCAGGACAATTTTCCGGGATGGAATCAAATAAAGGTATTGCAGCAGTTACTAATTTCTTAGCTGAGAAAAAATTGGGTGGTCCAAGTGTTAACTACAGGTTGAAGGACTGGCTCATATCTCGCCAGCGTTATTGGGGTGCACCGATCCCAATTATACACTGTGACAAATGTGGTGTGGTTCCTGTACCTGAAAATGAACTTCCTGTCCTCTTGCCTAAAGAAATAGATAACTATCTGCCAAAAGGTAAATCACCGCTCGAAGCGGTAGACAGTTTTATAAACACAAAATGTCCAACGTGTGGCAGTGCGGCAAAACGTGATCCTGATACAATGGACACTTTTGTCTGCTCTTCATGGTACTTCCTTCGATATCTGGATCCAAAGAATGACAAGGAATTCTGTTCGAAAAAGAATGCTGATACCTGGCTTCCCATTGACCAATATATCGGCGGCACGAGCGAACATGCTACCGGACATCTGATATATTTTCGATTCTTTACCAAGGTCCTTTATGATGCAGGATATATCTCTGTTGATGAACCGGCAACAAATCTTTTCAATCTGGGAATGATTATGAAAGACGGCAAGAAGATGTCATCGTCAAAGGGAAATGCAGTACCGGTTGGACAATTTGTGCAGAAATATGGTGCTGATGTTGCGCGTCTTACCATTGTATTTGCTGCACCTCCAGAACGTGAAATGGAGTGGAGTAATGAGGGGGTAATTGGTGCTGAAAGATTTATTAATCGAATCCATCGTTTGGTTACGGAAAATAAATCATCTGTTATAAGGAATAAACCGACTTCATTTTCAAAAGATGAAGAGAATCTTTTTATTAAGATCAATCAAACTATAGCAAAAGTTACAAATGATTTAGAGTCATTCAAATTTAATACAGCAATAGCAGCACTCTGGGAACTTTTGAATGAATTGTATAGTTGCAACAAACGAAGCACTGTATTGGGCTACGGCATATATGCATTCATTCATCTCTTATCGCCATTTGCACCCCATTTTGCGGATGAATTATGGTCAACAATTGAAGGGAAAGACAGTTTAGAAGAGCAGGAGTGGATTAGTTACGATAAGAATTACTTAAATAACAGAGTTACAACTGTCGTCATACAAATTAATGGGAAGGTCCGTTCTCATATTGAGATTGAAGGTGGCGCAACCGAAGACAGTATAAAAGAATTGGCATTTAAGGACGAAAAGATACAACGTCATCTGCAAGATAAAAAGGTTAAGAAAATAATTTATGTGCCAGGAAAAATATTAAATATTGTGGTCTGATGTTTTGCCGTAATATTTGCAAGAACAAGGAGGAAAAATGAAGAGGAAGAAGAAAAAGATAAAGAGAATAAAGAAAAGAACAACGCCGAAGAAGAAAAAGAAGAAGCTTTCAATCAGAGAACATACAATTGATATCCTGAAAAGAAGCAAAAACCCAGTACATTATCGAGAGATCACCAAAAGAATCAAACAACGCGGTTATAGGTTCCATAGAAAAGATCCCGAGCGTTCGGTCTATATTACAATCAACCGTTATCCTAAAATCTTCAAGAAGGTTAAACCGGCAACTTACAAACTGAAGACGAGGTAGAAAAAGGGGGCAAACGCCCCCTTTTCTATTTAAATCAAATACTAAATTCTAAACAATACTTAGATTCAAATATCAAAATTCATCCCGCCCGTCATAGACGAGCGGGATTCAAAACATCTACATTTCTTCCTCCTTTGATGGAGTAAATTGGTCTGTAAAACAGAAGAAAATTTTATGAGAAAAATAATAAAATGGAAGGGAACAATCTCAAATATTATAGAACACATTTTAATAATATATTTTGTTGAGTAAAGGTGTTGGGGTGTTTAGAAAATTTGGATTTTGTTTATTAGAATTTGCCTGCCCCGTTAGATAAAACCAATTATTAGAAATATACACACTAAAGTTTCTTCACAATCCTACAAATGTTTTAAAAAGAAATTAGGCGCATATCTAACGGGGTAAATATTTCGATATATTCATTGAATTTTTGTCAAAGAAGTTATGATCTTTTTGCTGTCTACTTACTACTGTCTACTATTTACTGTTTAACTATTCCCCTTTTGCAAAACCTTTCATCTTTGCGGCGTATGCTTTCAATTTTTTATCAACTAAGTAATTGATGCTGTTTTTTTCAAACCCTGCTTTTGTTTTTCTACCTGACTTAACACCAGTTAATATTTCAATACCCTGATCAATTGTCTTTATAGGATATATATGAAATTTCTTCTTTTTTACTACATCCACAACCTCTTGTCTAAGCATTAGATCATCAATATTCGTGTCCGGGATAATAACCCCCTGCCTACCTGTAAAGCCTTTTGCTTTGCAGACTTTATAGAACCCTTCTATCTTTTCATTTACACCACCGATGGGTTGTATCTCTCCATTTTGGTTGACTGAACCAGTAACCGCAATCTCTTGGGTTAATGGAATATCTGAAAGCGAGGAAAGTAATGCATAGATTTCAGCACTTGAAGCTGAATCGCCATCAACTTCACTGTACGACTGTTCAAAACCTAAAGTTGCACTGATCGCCATTGGTTGATTTTGTGCATATCGAGACCTTATAAAACCACTCAAAATTAGAACCCCTTTATTATAGGTTTTGCCACCTAAATTTGCCTCACGTTCAATATTAATAATACCAGTTCTGCCCAGGGAAATCTTGGCAGTTATCTTTGTTGGTCTGCCAAAGCTGTAGCCGCCTGTTTGATATACTGAGAGACCATTAATTTGACCAATCACCTTTCCCTTAGTACTGATCATAAGAATATTCTTTTCAATCATTTCGTGAATCTTATCCTCGTACATATTTACTCGTCTACGCCAGCCCTGAATTGCTTTTTCAACATCATCCGCACCAACACTTTTCTTGTGTGCCTGTCTTGTCCAGTAATCAGCTTCCCTGACCATATCGGCAATAACATGAAATCTCGTAGAAAGTTTGTCTTTATGCCCTGCAATCCGGACACCGTATTCAATAATATCTGCAATCGCCTGTTTAGTGAACGGTAAAAGGTTCTCTTCATGGCAAATAGATTTGATGAATGAGGTGTACTCATTAATGTTTCCTGCATTTTTTTCCATTACCGTATCAAAATCTGCCTTAACCTTAAAAATCTTTTTAAAATCTTCATCCTGGTAATAAAGGTAATAATATAACCACTGTGTACCAATCATAATAATTTTAACATCAATACTTATGGGCTCAGGTTTAAGAGCCGATGTTGAATAAATATAAAAAGGATCAAATACCTGAATATCAATTACGCCATTACGCAAAGTTCTTTTTAATGCCTGCCAGACCCCTGGTTCAATAAAGGCATCAAAGGCATTGATGACCAAATAGCCGCCGTTTGCTCGTAAGAGCGAACCTGCTTTAATATTAAGAAAGTCACTTATGACTATACCTGGTCCAGCAGGGTGTCTTTCAATTGTGCCAAAAAGATTTTTATAAGAAGGTGTTGTTTCAAAAATTATCGGAATTACCTCGGTTTCTGAATTATCAACCAGAACGTTAATCTGATATTCCCTGAACATATCTTCCTTTGTATCCTTTTTTAAGAACCGATCAAGATCTTTCATAATTGATTTCAAAACATCTTGCAAGTACTTTTCAATCTTTTTTCCCTTAAACTTTTTCTTGATATTATCAATCAAATCTGCCACGACGGGTTTAACCATCCATTCATTTAACTTCTGCATTTCTGCATTAACTGTATCCTGGATTTCTCTTACCCGACTATAAATAGTTGCCATATCAGTTTCAAGTTCATGTATTTTTTTCTGCATCTTTTTGTATTCCTCCTCACTTAGCTTCCCTTGTTTAAGCATAGCCTCAACATTTTCTATTTTAGTAGGTTTACCATCAATTAACGGGATTATTGCTGGTCGAACAAATGGTCCCATCTGGACCTGTACAACTTTAAAACCTTGTTTTTCAACACTTTTTTCAAAATCCCTTAATAATATACGATGTTGCTCTTCATATTTACTCACTATATTCTGTCTTCTTTTCTGGTACTCTTCACTACTAAAGACCTGAGGGATATTTGTTTTTAGTTTCTTAATTAAATTAAACATGACATTTTTAAATTTATTACCATCACCAGAAGACATATCAATAAGATTAGGCATATCCGGATTTTTGAAATTGTTTACATATACAAGGTCCTCAAGAACTCCCTTTTTAACCTCTATTTTTTTCAAAAGCTTTGTAATCGCGGTTGTCCTGCCAGTACCAACCGGGCCGGTTATAAATATATTGTAGCCGGGATATTTAACATTAAGACCTAATTTAATCGCATCGATTGCCCTGGGTTGACCAATAATACCCTCGCATGTCTTAATATCGTTCAGAGTTTTGAATTTGAGTATTTTAGGATCACATTGCCAGCGAAGCTCTGATGGTTTTAATTCGCGAAATTTTTTCATATTGCCTCCTTGGTATATAAAACATCGTGA
>SOIY01000233.1 GCA_004376785.1 Candidatus Stahliibacteriota bacterium
CTTATTTTTTAATATCGTAAAGGTATTTTGCGCCATTTTGAATCCAAAGTTTTCCTGGTCCTCTAAAATCCTCTTTGTGTAGTGAATTAGGATCTTTATAGCCCAAACCAACTGCCCTGCAGACATCTTCCGAAATCCCTGTAGCAAGCGTTACACCGAAGGCAAACTCTTCTTTTCCTGTTGTTGAATTATAAGTTCCAGGTCCTCTTACATTAATAACATGGGCAGCCACATTTTTGCTAAACGCTGGGTTTGACCTTAAGTATCGTTGTACATAACCCTTACAATGATAGCCTATTTGTCTTAAAGCAGTATCTATTTCTGGTTTTGAGTGAAAACAATTAATATGCGGCGCATAAATAATTATCTCACCACCATTTGCCATTACACCTGATCTTTGCAATTTATAAGAGCCTTTCCCCGCTGTCCATATTTCATCATAGTTTTCATCTATAACCTGTACGGCAACATGAAGAGGCTGATCAATATAAACAATATTGAGCTTAGAACTTGCTTTTGCTGCTTCTTTATAAGCGGCAATAAATCCATCAATGCCAATCCCTGCATACAATCCTTTAGGAATTACATCACTATTCCTTTCCTCAAAGGCCATATTAAAGGAAACCACGGGAGTTTTTATTTTTTGAAAGACATAGTGAGAGCCCTCGTTTATAACATCCCTGGCAGGATTGTCAACAGAGCCTATTATTTCTGGAATGCCAATAAGCACCGCAGTCCAATGGAATAAATCTATTACTGCTGGACCAGCAATGCCGGGAAAGAAAGCCTTCAGTCCACCGGCATAACCAGCGGCTTCATGTGGTTCAGTTCCACTAAGGACAATAATTAAATCATAATCTTGTGTAACCAGCCTGTTCACAGTAATAGGAATTGACTGCCAGAGGTCTCCCTTTGTCCGTTCGGCGACAAAAGAGGCGGGGATTTCACCTACAGTTACCAGTTGATCTGCATCATTATATTCATGGTTGTAAAATTTAGTAAAATTAATTTCACTTGAAATCCCTAATTTAAGAGAGATTTCATCTTCCTTCATTTTCCTGTGAGTACCACCTGCATTTAAAGAGCGTATTTCCTTCATACCCCTACTCTTCAGCTCTCGGTAAATAAGGGGCACTAATCTATGGGAAAAATCCCTTCTGGTATAATCAGAATGTAGGAGAAGAATTTTTTCTACGTTTCTGAAACCCCTTAAGGTTCCCCTTATAACTTCATTTAACTCATCATCTGTCAGCTTTTCGTTCAGGTTTTCCACGGATAACATCCATATACCTCACTTTACTCGAGAAGAAGGTGTAGAAGGAAACTCCTCACTTCCGTCCTGAGGAGAAGCTATTTTGTTATTTCCCTCTCGGGACGTTCTGGTAGCATCCATTCTGTATGAAATTCCCTGATTTTTCCATCGCTTGTAGTCATAGTCCTCGGATCATCCAACCCTCCAATCTTGAAGTAGCCATGAGCCCCAAAGTAATCTCTTTGTTGCGCTGATACTTGAGCAGAGACCATTACCGGACTGGACAGTTGTACAATATAATCATAGGCGCTATCCATAGCAGGCACGGGTACCCCAGCACTATGAGCTATCTCAATAAGAAGAGCCAATTTTCCAAGACTTCCATTAACCACTTTGGCAAATCGTGGTGCCGCCAGAAGATTAGGCATCTCTGGATTTTCCTCATAAGCTCGAGTAATTTCATCGAGAAACTGTGCTCTAATTATGCAGCCACCGCGCCACCCACCAGCGATATTTCCCAGGTTGAGGTCGAAAGCATATTCTTTTGAGGCTGCTTTTAATAATGCCATGCCCTGGGCATAAGAGGATATTTTGGCAATATATAAGGCATCATGTGCAACATCAATTAGAGCATTTCTCTTCCCTTCATATTTTCCTTTCTCTACGGTCAACTTTTCGGACATTTTCAACCTCAGATCTTTATCCTGCGACATCTCTCTTGAGAAAACAGCGGCTGCAATCGTTGGTATCGGCACCAATAACTCTAAAGCGCTTTGCACAGTCCAGGTGCCGGTTCCCTTCATCCTTGTGATATCAGCCGTCCTATCAACACGATATTCATCTGTTCCCGCATACTTCTCCCTCATGCCATCCGCAGTGATCTCAACGAGATATGATCGAAGAACATCGCCATCTCCATTCCATTCTAACATTATATCGGCAATTTCCTTTGAATTCATATTAAAGGCGTTTTTTAAAACCCAGACGCATTCTCCAATCAATTGCATATCGCCATACTCAATACCATTATGAACCATCTTTACGAAATGACCGGCACCATGAGGCCCGATATAAGAGACACAGGGAACGCCGTCGGCTGCTTTTGCAGCCATGTCCTTGAATAATTCCTCTATTAAGGCATAGGCTTCCAACTGACCGCCAGGCATTAACGCCGGCCCCTTTAATGCTCCTTCCTCTCCCCCGGAAACCCCGGTACCAATATAGAGGATTCCCTTTTCAGCAAGGTCAACATTCCGTCTCATCGTATCTTTATAATACGAATTCCCACCATCGATGATCAGATCCCCTTCATTTATCAGAGGTACGAGCTTTTCAATAAAGGCGTCTACGGGTTTACCCGCTTTGACCATTAGCATTATCTTTTTGGGCGATTCCAAAGCACTTACAAGGTCCTCTATGGTATACGTTGGCAATATATCTTTCCCCTTAGCCCGACCCTTAGCAAATGTCTCTGTCTTTAACGCTGTTCGGTTAAAAACAGCCACAGAGTAACCCTTGCTTTCCATATTTAAGGCCAAGTTTGTTCCCATAACTTCCATACCAATTAATCCGATATTT
>SOIY01000189.1 GCA_004376785.1 Candidatus Stahliibacteriota bacterium
CCAAGAGAGCTCTGAAATAATATTTCAGAGCTCTCTAATTATCCTCTTGACATTCTAATCAACAAATATATACTGAATCGTGACTAAAACAAAGAAAAAAGTTATTATCGTTGAATCACCCACAAAATGCAAAACGATCAAGAGCTTTCTTGGTCGAGAATACACTTTGATATCTTCGCGTGGTCATATAAAGGACCTGCCAAAATCAAAATTAGGGATTGATGTCGATAACAATTTTATCCCTCAATATATAAAAATAAGAGGAAAGGGAAAGATAATTCAGGATATCAAAAAAGCCTGTAAGAATTCATCCGTGATATTCCTTGCCCCTGACCCGGATCGAGAAGGAGAAGCAATTGCTCAACATCTTGCTGAAATATTAAATTCATCTGCACCCCAGATAAAAAGAGCACTCTTTTATGAAATTACTCCGGAACATGTAAAAAAAGCATTAAACAAACCAACTTCCATAAACTTGAATTTGGTCAATGCTCACAAAGCAAGAAGGGTGCTCGATCGAATTGTCGGTTATTATACAAGTCCTATCCTGTGGTCTATCATCAGGAGAGGACTGTCTGCCGGAAGAGTACAGAGTGTTGCACTCCGGTTAATTTGTGAACGAGAAAAAGAAATAGAAGCATTCGTATCTACTCCTTATTGGACTGCTGAAGCTGAGTTTATAACTGAAAAAGAAGAAAAATTCAAAGGAACACTCTGGCGCATTGACGGTGCGTACAGGAAAATTTCAACGAAAGATGAATTGACCCGCCTTAAAAACTCAATTAAAAAGGGAACAGAATTCTCAGTAACATCTTTTCGCATAACTAATCCCCAGCGTATCCCACCACCTCCATTTGTCACCTCAAGCCTGCAGCAGGAGGCAGCAAGGCGTTTTAGATTTACGGCAAAAAAGACGATGATGATCGCGCAGAGTCTGTATGAAGGTATAAATCTTCCCGAAGGCAGAATTGGTCTTATTACCTACATGAGAACCGATTCTATCAGAGTAAATAAGAACGCCCTTGAAGAACTGAGGTCTTATATTGCTGGGAAATTTGGAGAAGATTATCTTAATAAACAGGTAAGAATGTTTAAAGACCGCAAAAATGTGCAGAGTGGTCATGAAGCAATTCGTCCAACTAAGGTTAAGTTAGATCCTGATGCCATTAAGCAATATCTCAATCCTGATCAATTCAAAATTTACAAATCAATCTTTAACCGTTTTGTAGCATCACAGATGTCTCCGGCAAAATATCGTCAAAAAGAAGCGGTTGTCAGTTTTATGGGGATCGACTTTAAATCTGAAGAACTTAAACCTATTTTTTTGGGTTATCAACTTGTCGGTGGAGATTCTGTGGAAAGAGGCTCAGTACCAGATTTGAGTGCTGGAGAAACAGTTCGGGTCTGCGATATTGAGTTTCAAGAAAAAAAGACAGAACCTACGCCAAGATATTCTGAAGCGGGCTTAATTAAAAAATTGGAAGAAAATGGTATAGGCAGACCATCTACATATGCCCACATTACACAAACACTCTTTAGCCGCGGTTATGTAATAAGGGAACAGGGTAGAATCCAAGCCACTGAACTCGGTCTGCAGGTCTACGATATAATCATACCAAGATTTTCGAATATCTTTGAGGTCTCATTTACAGCTAAGATGGAAAAAGAACTTGATCAGATTGAAGCGGGCAAGAAATTATGGCAGGAAGTTATTCAAGAATTCTACGATCCATTTGTAACAACGTTAAATAAAATCAAAAAAGAAGCACCGACGATTAAAGAATCGATTACCCAGAAAGTAGACAAAAAATGTCCAAAGTGCCAGCGTCCTTTAGTTATCAAATGGGGGAAATATGGAAAATTCCTGGCTTGTTCAGGGTTTCCAGAATGTAAGTATTCTGAGAACCTCGAAGTCGAGAAGAGCGAAAAGAATTGTCCTAAATGTGGAAAGAATTTAATTATTAAACGCGGAAAATTCGGGAAATTTCTCGCCTGCTCCGGTTATCCAGAGTGTCGATACACTGAGAACCTTACCCACGATGCACCCTGTCCAATGTGTGGAGACAATATAATCATCATAACAACGCGAAGAGGAAAAATCTACAAATGTAAACAATGTGATTTCTCAAGTTTCTATCCACCTGTTAAAGAAAAGTGTGCAAAGTGTGGAAAAGGATTATTGCAAAAGAGGAATAAAAAAGTGTGTCCAGTCTGCGATAAAATTGTAAAGAAAAAGTAATATGAACAGCACTGTTGATATCGGAAAGTTTTATTATTTTTTTCCTCAAGCCGTAGCTGTGGTGGGTATTGATAAAAATGTGATGCCAGCCGCGTGGCACACACCAATCTCAGCAGACCCACCGCTGTACGGAGTTCTTATATCACCCAAAAGATACACCTTTGAATTACTACAGAAAAGAAATGGATTCACTGTAAACTTCCTTGAACATGATCAGGCTCATCTGATTGCCAAAATCGGTAGCACTTCAGGAAGGGATATTAATAAGTTAAATGAATTCAATATAAAATTCGTTCCAGCAGAAAAGGTTGATGGACCATTATTGCAAGATTCTTATGCAATCTATGAATGCGAAAAATTTGCTGTGGAGGAATATGGTGACCATTTTTTGTTTATTGGTAAAATTGTTTTGATTCACTATAGAAAAGAGATAGTAAGTTCTGGACAGCTTGTTGATGAAAAAAAGGTTACACCACTGCTCTATTTTGGGCAGGACCGTTATATCACCATTAACCCACAGACGCTTTCTGTCTTCAAACGAAAATAAGACCAACCTATTGCGAAGCAACCATTTCTCCTTGTCTCCC
>SOIY01000008.1 GCA_004376785.1 Candidatus Stahliibacteriota bacterium
ATTCGCAGTATCGTTCCTAACGGAACTCGCAGTATCGCCTGCGGCTCGCCCTGTCCTCTCTTTAGCGAATCCCGACCAATGTCGGGACGATCCTGCGTCTCCTGCGAGTGTAACGATACTGCGTTTACTGCGTTTTTTATAATGGTATATTCCCATGTTTTCTCGGTGGATTTGTGTCGCGTTTATTCTCAATCATATCAAGAGCCTCTATAATCCTTGGTCTTGTTTCAGATGGTTTTATTATTGCATCGATATAACCTTTACTTGCTGTCACAAAAGGATTTGCAAACTTTTCTGTATATTCATCAACGAGCTTCTTTTCTAATGCCTTTGGATCTTTTGCTTGTTTAAGCTCCTTTCGATAAAGAATCTTAACCGCACCAGCAGGCCCCATAACCGCAATTTCAGCACTGGGCCATGCAAAATTCATGTCAGCACGGGTGTGTTTAGAACTCATAACACAATATGCACCACCATATGCCTTTCGTGTAATTACTGTTACCCTCGGTACAGTTGCCTCACAGAATGCATAAAGAAGTTTGGCTCCGTTCTTAATAACACCTCCCCATTCCTGGGCAGTCCCGGGTAAAAATCCTGGAACATCAACAAAGGTTGCAATTGGAATATTAAAACAATCACAAAACCGCACGAATCGTGCGCCCTTCATTGCTGAATTTATATCCAAAACTCCAGCAAGAACTGCTGGTTGATTTGCAACAATACCGACTGACCTGCCATTGAATTTTGCAAAACCAACAATCAAATTTTTTGCATAATGTTTATGAACCTCTAAGAAATCACCATTATCAATTATTTTTGTAATTACCTCATGCATGTCATATGGCTTATTGGGGCTGTCTGGAATAATCTTGTCAAGTTCCTTATCCATACGATTAACATCATCAGTCGGTTCAACAGAAGGGGTATCTTCAAGATTATTATTAGGGATGTATGACAGCAAATTTTTAATCAATTCAATACACTCAAGCTCTGAATCAGCTGCAAAATGTGCTACACCAGATTTTTCATTATGAACCATTGCGCCGCCAAGTTCCTCAAATGTAACATCCTCATGAGTTGCCGCCTTAACAACATCTGGCCCAGTCAAGAACATTAAAGAGCCCTTCACCATTATAACAAAGTCGGTCATTGCTGGAGAATACACTGCACCGCCTGCACACGGACCCATTATCGCTGAAATCTGCGGCACAACACCTGCAGAAAGGACATTCCTTAAAAAGACATCAGTGTAACCGGCAAGACTATCCACACCTTCCTGAATCCTTGCTCCTCCTGAATCCTTAAGCCCGATAATTGGACATCCCATTTTGAGTGCCAGGTCCTGTAATTTACATATCTTCTCAGCATATGTCTTTGACAGAGAACCACCGAATACTGTAAAGTCTTCAGAAAATACACATGCAGTACGTCCATTTATTTTACCATATCCTGTTACTACTCCATCACCTAAAATTTTATTTTTTTCTAATCCAAAATCAGTACATCTATGGGTTACAAATTTATCAGTTTCGCGAAATGTTCCTTTATCAAGTAATAAATCCACCCGCTCCCGAGCAGTAAGTTTACCTTTATCATGCTGTACTTTTATTCTCTTTTCGCCACCGCCAAGCTGTGCCTGTTTGTCCAATTCTTCGAGGTGTTTTAGTTTATCTTCAATCTTCATATAACCCCCTAATTATTAAATCTCAAATCCCAAACACCAAATCACAATAACTTCGACAGAAGTTACGAAGTTGAGATGTTAGGAAGCTATGAAATCTTAACTTCTTATCTTCATAACTTCCTATCTTCATATTTTTAGTGAGTTGGGTTTTGAAGTTTGGGATTTGTGCTGCGGAGTGGCTGCAAAATAGCTTTTCTATTTTCTTCAATTACATACGCAAATACAACCTTAGGATCATGTTCAAAAACCAGTAACCACTTTTCTTTTATTGCCTGCTCTAATATCTCCTTTTTCTTTTCTACCACATCAAGGGGGAAAAGATCATACGCCGCAATGTAAGGTATTTTTATATGGGATGCTGTAGGTATCAAATCGCCAAGATAAATTGCTTTTTTGTCGCCAGATTCAATCAAAACAGACTGGTGACCCCGGGTATGTCCATTAGTGATAAATACTTTTATTCCAGGTAGGACTTCATATTTATCATGAACCAGCATAAGTTGACCTGACTCTTTAATCGGTATGAAATTTTCTTTCAAGTAACTCGCTTTTGTCTTCTCATTAGGATTTGTTGCATCAAACCACTCCTGTTTTTGAATTATGTATTTTGCGTTTGGAAAAGTAGGAATAAGTTTACCATCTTTCTTAATTGTATTCCCTCCACAATGGTCAAAATGGAGATGCGTATTGATCACAAAATCAATATTTTCGGGTTTAAAGCCCACTCTATTCAAAGATTCAACAAAGGTAATGTCTCTGTCCATCTTGTAGATTTCTTTGAATCTATCCTTCAGTTTATCACCGACACCTGTATCTATCAATACGTTTCCGTCAGGAGTTTCAATCAATAAGCAGTTAAAACTAAGCTCAACACGGTTAAAATCATCAGCTGGTGTAAGCTTATTCCACATCACCTTGGGCACAACCCCGTACATTGAACCACCATCAAGCCAGAATCTGCCGTCCGATACGATCGACAGTTCAAATTGTCCCAGTTTAACTGATTCAGAACTCATAGACAATACTATTTAACGATCCTTCCTTATTTTCCTTAGCCTCATATCTTCCTAATTTCTGTTTTTTCTTATCCTCATAACTTCTTATCTTCCTAACTTCTGTTTTTTCCTATCATCCAATCTTC
>SOIY01000094.1 GCA_004376785.1 Candidatus Stahliibacteriota bacterium
TTCCAAAAACCAAGTGTTGCCTGTGCAGCATATGCAGGTTCGTGTGCAATAATGATTTCAGTAAGATTCTTTCTGGGTTGCATTTTGCCTGGTATAACCTTACCTGCTGGTGAAGTCGTTGTATGTGCACCGCGCGGTGTAGCTGAAGAACGCTGTATTCCAGTATTCATATATGCTTCATTATTATAGCAGACATAGAGTACACGGTGCCTGCGCTCGATCATACCTGATAATGCTTGTATACCAATGTCATATGTGCCACCGTCACCACCAAATGCAATAAACCTGAGGTCTTTCTTGATCTTACCTTTTTTCTTCAAAGCCTTATATGCTGTCTCCACACCTGCCATTGTTGCTGCAACATTTTCAAAGGCATTATGAATATAAGGAACATTCCAGGCTGTATAAGGATAAATCGTGGAAAAAACCTCAAGACAACCAGTAGCAGCGCCAACCACAACAGGATTTTCTGCTGCTAAAAGGACCTGTCGTGCAATAATCGATGCGCCACACCCAGCACAACCACGGTGCCCGCCTATGAATTTTTCTTCCTGGGCTGCAAGTTCTTTAAGTTTAGCCATTATTCACCTCTCACTCCAAAATACACAATATTCTTATCAACCTTACCTGATTTTTTAATGTTAAAGAGCTCTTCATATATCGTCTCGATCTCTTCAATACTAATATCTCTTCCACCAAGACCATAAATATAATTTTTCATTAATGGTCTGGTACTAGATTCATAAAGTATTGAACGGGCATCATTATACAGATGACCACCAAGTGTTGAAAGCGTATCTGAACGGTCCATAATCCCTAAAACCTTAACTTTGGTCAGTGCCTTAAGCATTGCTTTTTCAGGAAAAGGTCTGTAAACACGGCATCTTATAAGGCCAACTTTTTTACCCTTTTCCCTCATTCGCTCCACTGCAACTTTTGCTGTACCACCAGTCGAACCCATTGCCATGATCGCAACCTCAGCATCGTCCATCTTATACTCATCAACAATCGGGTAATACCTGCCGAATTTATCACCAAATTCCTTTTGTACCTTTTCAATAATAGGCAATACGTGGTCCATTGCATCGATCTCAGAACGCTTATGTTCATAGAAATAATCCTGTAGATCCAGACACCCAATGGTTATTGGATTATCAACATCGAGTAATGAATATTCTACCTTTCTCTCACCAAGAAATTTTGGTACCTCTTTATCATCAAGCAATTCAACACGTTCCATGCCATGACTGATAATAAAGGCATCTGTCGATACAATACCTGGCAGCAGTGCTTGTTCAGCGATCTTTACCAGCTGTATTGTTGTATCATATGCTTCCTGGACGTTTTCTGTATAGATCTGCAGCCAACCAGCATCTCTTGAAGCTAAGGTATCTGAGTGATCACAGTGAATATTAATCGGACTTGAAAGGGAACGGTTCACCAGACAGATAACAATCGGCAGTCTTAGACCACTGGCAATAAAAAGAATTTCATGCATCAAAGCAAGTCCCTGAGAAGCTGTCGAGGTCATTACCCGTGCACCAGCTGCTGCCGCACCACAACATGCACTACATGCAGAATGTTCACTTTCAACCGGCACAAACTCCGTGTCAACCAATCCATCATGAACAAACTTTGAGAATAACTGTACAACCTCAGTTGCTGGAGTAATCGGGTATGCAGCGACTACATCAGGATTTATCTGACGCATTGCCTCAGCCATTGCTTCATTTCCTGTTCTCGCAACTATCATTTTTCCTCCCTTACCATTGTGATTGCCTTTATCTTGGGTGGACACTCCTCAGCACAGATCCCGCATCCTTTGCAATACTTATAATCAATACCCTGAATCTTACCATCCTTTACAGTAATACATGAATCCGGACAATATATCCAGCATATCAAACAGTGGGTGCACTTTTCCGAATCCCATATTGGTTTTTCACTGCGCCAGTCACCAGTTTCAAAATCCTTACACGTTCCCGCTTCTAAAACAAGACCAATTGGTAAATCTTTCCAGCCTTTCTTCTCCTTCTTCATTCTCCAACCTCCTCATATGCTTTTTTTATTGCCTTGATATTGCCGTCGACTACATCTGGACGCGTCGGAAATTTCTTTTCCAGCCGCTGTTTTACTGATTTGAGCATCGGTTCAAATTCAAGTAATTTAGAAGCCTTTATTAGCGCACCGAGCATTGGTGTATTTGGAAGATCGCGTTTTAATATCTCATTTGAAATCTTGCTGGCATCAACAACATAGACCTGTTGGGTTGTCAGTTTTAACTCTTTTTTGATCTCTTCAGCAGTCTTCTGTGTATTAACCAGAACCACGCCGTCTTTTGGTAACCCATCAGTTACATCCACGGTCTGCATCAGGGTTGGATCTAATACAACTACAATTTGTGGTCTCTTGATCCCGCAATGTTGCAAAATGGGTTCATCAGAAATACGATTAAACGCAAAAACTGGTGCCCCCATTCTTTCCGGTCCATATTCGGGAAATGCCTGTATGTACTTTCCGGTTTCAACAGCGGCATCGCCAAAGAGCAAGGCAGCGGTCTTAGCACCTTGCCCTCCTCTACCATGCCATCTTATTTCAAGTAATGCCATTATCAAACTCCTTTCTTTAATTTAGATGTCTAATTTTCGAGAAATTACTACAATTTGGCTCAAATATTACCGAAAAACAGACGTTTAGATTTTCTAAAACCTTGTTTAACCCATTATTATTATATCTGGAAATCTTCAAAAGTCAAGAAAATTGGAAATAGATTCAGCCTTGCAAATTGGTTCTTTTTATTTATAATTATTCATGCG
>SOIY01000184.1 GCA_004376785.1 Candidatus Stahliibacteriota bacterium
AACAAATCCAAAATTCTAAATCCAAATGATCAAAACGTCACCTTTTTTATCTTTCTCTTCTTTGAGGGAGAAAAGAGAACGGTGGAATGTTTTGAATTTTGAAATTTGGGATTCGAATTTGTTTAGGATTTCGGATTTTGAGATTAGCATTTATCAATATCCGTACATTTCTATTATTTCTTTCTTCTTCTTTCCCAGTATCTTATACTTTGCACCGATCTTGGTAAATGCTGCAATAGCTTTGTCAAGGTGTTCTCGTTCGTGTCCAGCTGAAATCTGTACCCTTATGCGTGCCTGTCCTTTTGCTACAACAGGAAATGAAAACCCGATAACATATATACCTTCATCGTACAGGTCGCGAGCCATATTTTGCGCAAGCTTTGCATTATACAACATTATCGGCACAATCGGGTGGATGCCTTCCTTTATGTCGAATCCTGCAGCAGTCATTTTCTCTCTGAAGTATTTGGTATTGTTTTCTAATTTATCACGCAGGGCAGTAGAACCAAGAAGTAAATCAATCGCCTTAATCGCAGCAACAATAACAACAGGACAGACGGTATTTGAGAACAGATAGGGTCGGGAGCGTTGTCTTAATATATCAATAATTTCTTGTCTTCCTGAAGTACATCCACCTGAGGCACCACCCATTGCTTTTCCTAATGTTGTAGTAATTATGTCAACTTTGTCCATAACACCCCTGTATTCATGAGTTCCTCTTCCTGTTTTACCGATAAAGCCGGTAGCATGTGAATCATCAATCATTACCAGTGCATTATATTTTTCTGCCAGGGGACAGATTTCATCAAGTTTGGCAATATCACCATCCATTGAAAAGACGCCATCAGTAGCAATCATCCGAAATCTTTTGTTTTGCGTCTGGTTAAGGTGCTCTTCCAAATCTTTCATATCTGCATGTTTAAATCTGTGACGCTCTGCTTTACATAATCTGATTCCATCAATAATTGAGGCATGATTCAATTCGTCAGAAATTACTGCATCCTCATCAGTTAACAATGTTTCAAATAATCCACCATTGGCATCAAAACAAGAAGAATATAAAATTGTATCATCAGCACCAAGAAATTCAGATATCTTTTTTTCTAATTCTTTGTGGATATCCTGGGTACCACAGATAAAACGAACTGAAGACATACCATATCCTCTTTCATCTAAACCTTTTTTTGCCGATTTGATTATTTCGGGATGGCTTGAAAGCCCTAAATAATTATTCGCACAAAAGTTGATTACCTCTTCAATTTTAGCACCGGGTGGGAATTCGACCTTTATGTCAGCTGCCTGGGGTGAATGGATATACCGCTCGTCTTTAGATAATCCATTCTTTTGGATCTCAACAAATTGATTTAAAAAAAATGATTTAATCTTCTCACTAAAAGCCATAATCACCTCCTAAAAAGCCTCGCTTTTGCTCGGCTAAGCCCTAATCTCAAAATACCAAATCCCAAACAATATCTAAATCCTAAATTCATCCAGCCTATCTTCCGATGGGCTGGATTCAAATGTTCAAAAATTACATTATTTCGTTTTGGACTTTGTATTTGGTTAATATGAATTTGTTTAGGATTTAGTGCTTTGGATTTAGAATTTGTATGAGAATCATTAAGATTCCTGTGCCTGGAAATATACAAAGGTTCAACAATTCTGTGTTTTACTCGTGACATAGCTTTTTAAATCTAAGGATATAACAGTATTTTCCCGCAATTGCCCGACTGCATCAGTTCCATTCCTTTTTCAAATTCTTCAAGGCGAAAACGGTGTGTAATGATTGGTTCCAGGTCAAGACGACCCGAGCTTAAAAATCTTGAAGTCTTGTGCCATGTAGAAAACATTAAGCGTCCATTTATCCCCTGGACTGTAATATATTTGAATACTATATCCTTGCCCAGATCAATTTCCATGGGTTTGTCAGGTATACCCAGTATTGAAAACCTGCCTCCAGGTCGTAAAGATTCAAATGCCTGTTTTATTGCAATCGGGTTCCCTGACATTTCTAGGACAACATCGATACCCAATCCATCAGTCTCTTTTAAAACTTTTTCAACAACGTTTTCTTTTTTTGGATTTATGACCAGATCAGCGCCGACTTTTTTTGCGAGCTGTATTCTATAGTCGTTAAGTTCTGTTGCAATTACTTTTGTAGCGCCGCAAATACGTGATACAGCAACACTCATTACGCCAATTGGTCCGCATCCAGTAACGAGAACAGTATTTCCAGTGATCTCACCTGCCAAGACTGTGTGGACAGCATTACCAAGGGGTTCCATTACTGAGGCAAAATCTTTTGGGATTTTTTCATCTAATATCCAGGCATTAGCACCTGGAACAACTGCATATTCAGCAAACACACCATTTACGTCAACGCCAAATATTTTGCCATTGACGCAAATGTGAGCGTTTCCCGTATGACAGAGATAACAGTGCCCGCATGCAATATGGGTTTCTGCTGAGATTATATCGCCTTTTTTTACGTTTTTTACATTTTTACCGAGTTCTAAAACCTCGCCACACAGCTCGTGTCCCATAACCTGGGGTAGATTTTTTATGCGTGCCTGTGCCCATTCATTCCACTCGTATATATGTAGATCTGTACCGCATATTGATGTTGCCAAAACTTTAACCAGAACCTGATCTGGTCCTGGTACAGGTTTTTCCATATCAACAAGTTCTGCTCCTGGTCCTGGTTTTGCTTTAATGACTGCCTTCATCTTTGCCATAATAATTCCAAATTTATTATAGCCAGAAATTACTAAGAGTCAAGGCAATTTAGGGCAATTCGTGGCAATTCAGGGTAAT
>SOIY01000177.1 GCA_004376785.1 Candidatus Stahliibacteriota bacterium
TCTCCCAATTTATCAAAAAACAGATCTCTTATTTCTTCAAGTCTCTGTTTGGTCTTTGCCTCAAATCTTAAAACAAGCACTGGTTGGGTATTAGATGGTCGTATCAATCCCCACCCATCAGCAAAATCTACTCTTACGCCGTCAATATCAATAACCTTATAAGCTTTTTTAAAATACTTCTTCAATTTTTCGACGATTTCAAACTTTTTTTCATCGGTTGTTTCAATTCTAATCTCAGGGGTTGCAAAATATTTGGGCACTTTTTCTGCCAGGCTGGATAATTTTACACCTTCACTCAATATTTCAAGAAGTCTTAAACCGGCATAAATGGCATCGTCAAATCCATAATATCGGTCAGCAAAGAATATATGGCCTGACATCTCACCTGCTAATGGCGAATGTTCAGCCTTCATCTTTGCCTTAATCAGAGAGTGGCCTGTTTTATACATTAGAGGAATACCACCCAGTGCTTCAATGCGTTGAATCAATCCTTTTGAACATTTTACTTCAAAGATTATTTTGGCTCCAGGTGTTTTTTTTAATATTTTATCAGCATAGATTGCTAACAATACATCACCCCAGATGATTTCACCATTTTCATCAATAACACCGATCCTGTCACCATCTCCATCAAAACCAATACCACAGTCAAAATCACCTTGTTTCACAGTCTCTATTAATTCTGTGATATTCTCGACAACAGTGGGGTCAGCCAAATGATTCGGGAAGTTTCCATCAGGCTCTTTATACAAAATTTTGTAATCCGCGTGTATTTTCTCCATGATTTGTTCAATTATAGGACCGCACGTTCCATTGCCCGTATCAATAGCAACTTTTAATCCCTTTTTGATTTTTACCTGGTTTGTTACATAATCAATGTATGCAGGGATAACATTAAGCTGTTCAATATTTCCTTTTCCTGATGTAAAATTTCCTTGGAAAATGATATTCTTGACTTTCTGTATTTCTTGACCGTAGATTGTAGTTTTATTATGGCAGATCTTGAACCCGTTGAATTCTTTGGGATTATGGCTTGCTGTTATCATTATGCCGTTTCCAACATTATAATGGAACAGCGAAAAATAGACTAAGGGTGTGGGTCCTTCGCCAATATCAATCACATCACATCCTGAATCATTCAGTCCTTTTTGTACAGTGCCCGATATGCGTGGTGAAGATATTCTGACATCACGACCAACAATGACTTTATTCTCGCCGAGTGATCTATAATACGTTCCAACTCCTCTGGCAAAAAGATATACATTTTCATCGGTTAAATCTGTATCTGCAATACCCCTGATGTCATATTCTCTGAAAATCGTTGGGTTGATCATAATAATTGTCCTTCAACTTTGGTGATTACCTCTTCAATAATTTTTAATGCTTCAGCTGCATCATCTTTTGTAATCATAAGAGGCGGAGAAATACGTAAAGAGTTGAAACCGGCACCATAAAGGATCAACCCTCTTTTAAAACATTCACCTGTAATAACCTCTTTTATATTTTCTCTGTTAATAGTCACGGTATTTGGGAAGTGTTCTTTGGTTTTTTTATCTTGCACTAATTCGATACCTATCATTAAACCAAGACCACGCACTTCACCGATGATTCTATGGCGATTCATTATTTCAATCATACCTTTTTTCAGAAAATCGCCTACCTCTGCAGCATTTTTCATTAATTCCTTTTCAATGATTTTTAATGATGCAATACCTGCTGCTGCGATTACTGGATTACCACCAAACGTAGATCCATGTGCGCCCGGACGCCATGCCCTTGAGTCAATTTCAGGATCCATAAGTTCTGCCTTGCCTACAGTAGCGCTCATTGGAAATCCTGAAGCAATTGCCTTGGCAATGAGCATTATGTCCGGTGCAATATTAACATGGTCGCAGGCAAACCATTTACCTGTTCTTCCCATGCCACATTGGATTTCATCAAAGGCAAGGATAATGCCATATTTATCTGCTATCTTCCTTAATGCAGGTAAGAACTCCTTTGGAGGTACGATATAACCGCCTTCACCTTGTATTGGCTCAACAATGATTAATGATACATCTTCAGGATCAATGAGTCGTTCAAAAATCACATCAGTCAGGTATGAAAGACAGTAGGGCAGCGGTATACCTTCAAACTCTTTTTTTATACAGTGTGGGTAAGTTTCATTAAAAATGCAGTTATAGCAATAAGGGAAAGGAACATGATAGACCTCTGGTATTAAAGATGAAAAATGGGAACGCTGGATTTTTTTGCTTCCAGACATAGTCATTCCGGAAAATGTTCTGCCGTGGAATGCGCCGATAAAACTAATCATGCGCGGACGTCTGGTAAAATGGCGTGAAACCTTCAGGGTTGTCTCAACTGCCTCAGCACCTGAACTTCCAAAATATACTCTTTTATCGAATTTGCCGGGCGTTATCTGAATTAGCTTTTCAGCAAGTTCAATTTGCGGCTCGTAGTAAAAATCACTTCCTGATATATGGATTAATTTTTTGACCTGATCAGTTACTGCCTTAATGATATCTGGATGACAATGTCCTGTGCCCACAACGGCAAATCCCGCACCAAAATCGAGAAAAGTATTACCATTAACATCAGTCACCCTGGCGCCTTTTGCATGATCAACAACCAGGGGGATGGATCGCGTTCTGGTGTGTGCGCCAAACATAATTTTTTTATCGCGTGCAATGAACTCTTGTGCTTTTTTACTTATTTCAGGTGGAGTATAGTCGATTTTTTTCATTTTTCTCCTTTTCCTATTATACAAAATCCCCTACAGTTGTCAACAAATAGAAAAAGG